>CALMQK010000294.1 GCA_937872085.1 uncultured euryarchaeote | reverse complement strand
GTCCGTGGACGGATCTGAGGTGGGTGTGAACACCCAGTCCCAGAGCCATGTGTCATAGTTGCCGGCATACCAGGCACTGTTCGCCTGGCCCACTGAGACCAGTTCGAGCCTCAGCTCGACACCTCCAAGCGCCGCCCACTGCTTGAGCAGACCGCCGCCAATTACCCAGTCAGCGCTCGTGGTCAAGGTCATCAAACGGAAGGAGAGCGGTTGATACACGGTATGGTTCACCGCTCCGTACTTGTACAAGGGGACAGTAGTGCTAGTCGCGGGGTTCCCGACCGAATCGTGGTCCCAACCCGCCTCCATGAGGAGGGCCCTAGCGGCCGATGGGTCGTACTGTACCGGGTTCGGGTAGGTGTAATGCCACGGGTTGACGTCGGGCACCAGCGAATCAGCAACGCTACCGAGTCCCATGAGGACCTGATCGATGAAAGCCTGCTTGTTCACGCACATGGCCATCGCCATCTTCACCGTCTGGTTGAGGAGCAGCTGGTTGTTGTAGCCATTTGTCATGCCAAGCGCGGCGCGCTGCGCAAGGCTCAACTGGTTGAGTTGATACTCGTACATGAATCCCGTGCTCTGAGCCCATCTGATTATCCCCGGGGTCGTGATGTTGAAGTATTGATCCCGAGCGACATTGAGATAGATGTCTATCTGGGGCGGGCTCATCGTCAACTGATTCCAGGCCAAAGTCGTGGTCATCTCGTTCTTGTATTGCAGAGTGTCAATGTGGATTTGCCAACCCCTGTTTGCTTCCTGGAACCAATGCGGGTTCCTCTTCATGACCGCCACTCCGGCGGTCGGCAATCCGACCGTGGCGTAGTAGAACGCTCCGGACCCGATCGGTGGGATGTTCCTGTACGTAATGGGGGTCATCCCACCGGTCAGATGACCCCAGATGTACTCCGGCACGATTGGGATCACGGTCAAGGCGCCCAGGAACGGGGCATAGGGCATCTTCATCTTAACGTATAGATCCCACTGGTTCGCTCCTGTCCACATGGAGTCTATGATTCTAACGCCGCCGTTGTTGAAGTAGGATGAAAGGTGGTTCTTGGTGTCGTTGTTCAGCTCCCAGAACGTCCACATGACATCTGCAGCTGTGACGAGGCGGGCAATCGATGTAGGATTGGCAGGATCGATGAAGTAAGCATTCTGGGCCAGCTTGAAGTTCCAGGTGACATTGTCCGGCGCAAGGCTCCACGATGTGGCGAGGTCGCCTGTCAATCTCGCATTGATATCGTAGGTGAGCATCGTGCTGTAGCAAGGCCATATGATGTCAAACTCTGCGGACATTGTATACACGAAGGGATTCAATGTCGACACTGATCCAACGAGGTCAACTATGCCTACGTTGAGTGTCCTGGACCCGTTCGCGAGGATCTCCGCGCTCCTCTCCTTATCGTCACTGAATGATGATTGCATCGATGGCAGAACAGTCAGGACCATGACGATGGCCACTGAAACACACAATAAGGCCCTAAGTCGATGATTGGCGGATTCCCCCATGCCCGTTCCTCCTAGTCCACCTGTTCCGTACAGGAGCAGAGATGAACGATGATTGAGCGACTGTGCGCTATAAGGCGTTTTCGTGGGGGTTGCTCAATTCAGCGGGCTGGACGCTGGCTCGAGAGTGGATCTCCCGACCCTATCACGTTTCACTGCAGCGTGATGGTCGCGGCTACACGGAGCTTCGATCCCTCAAGGTGGGTGACGACCGCCTTCGAGCCCGGGATGTACACGAGGTCCTTCTGGAGAGACAGCGTGAGCATGGGCGCCCTCCAGTCATCCCCAACGTCCACGGATTCTATCCTAGCAGGTTCGAACTGCATCCAATGTCCGAGATGCACAACCATACCCACGGCCAAGGGTTTCGACCAGTACTTCACCAGCTCTGCCCGTCCGGTTATGGTCCTGCGGGAGATGATGGCTCCGTTGTTCGTCAGGACAGTCCCACGGTCGAGGTCCTCGATCGAGACTCCCTTGAGCGCGAACCCGACCCGGTCGCCTTGGACCGCCCAATCGAAATCGTCATCGTGCTTCTGGACGGACCTTATCTCCGCCTGCTTATCCGAAGGCAGGACCTTGACGGAATCGTGTTTTCTTATCGTCCCCTCTGCAACGCATCCCAGGACGACGGTTCCGACACCCTTCACATCGAAGTAGTGGTCCACGGGTACGGAACCTGCGTGGTTCTTCGCATCTGGCTCTTCCGGGACCAACTTCCTAGCCTCCGAGAGGAGGGTCTCTCTGAGAGTGAGGGGATCATCGTTCACTGTGATGTACCCCTCGAGGACGGTGCCTTTCGTCAACGGGGCTATCTGCTCGGGCGCGATGTAGTTCCTGAGGACCAAATATCCTTTCTTCACGCCCACGCAGTCGAGCATGATCGCGGTCTCACCGAAGGCCGGGCCCAGCTCGTCGACGACGACGATGGCGACGTCCGCGAGCGAAGTCGAGTAGAAGAGCGGGGCGAGTTTCTCGGGGTACTTCGTGGGCTCGACGAGGGAGACCGTCACTTCGCCCTGCTTCATGTCGTAGAAGGTAATGTCGGAAGCCGTCGATATCTTCCCGAGCCCTTTTGCGTATTCCGGAGATCCGAGGACTGCAACGTTCAGGTTCGGCATGCTAGTTCCGGTAGAGTTGGCGGGTAGAAATCCTTTGTGAGCCCATGGTTCTGTAACGTCATCGGGTGGTACATGTGGTGCCACGATCAGCCCTCCGTCCGGTTCTTTACTGAGCCAGGCTCTGATGTCGATATTCCGTCAGCTGACCGCTGGGTCCGCCTGGTATGGGGGCAACCGGGGCGACATACCTTTGATCGGCTTCCTAGAACATGCCCTTCACGGGATCCTCGGCTCGTCCCATTTGAAGTACTTCCCGCAGGTCTCCGCTTCGAGCTTGACACCGAAAAGCTCGTATCTTCTAGCGATCGCCAAGGATACGACGAAGGCCACCATGCTCCCCATCGCGACAAGCACAGCGGCCACAGGTGCGAGGCTCATGGTCTCGGCGACATCGATGTGCAGGAAATCCCAGAAAGGATCCAGGAGGCTGCCTCCCTTGGTGAGGTGTGCCCCAAGGGATCCAGTCAGACCGACCACGCCGAATGCAGCGATCGCGAGCGCTGTGTAGAGCGTCGCCATCGCCGGGCATGTCCATAACCCCCTTCCGAACCTCGTCCTGATGATCGCCACTCCGATCCAGAGGGCGGTCGAGAAAGCCGTCAGCAGAATCTTGTTCTGGACGACAGGGTCGTTGATGAGGGCATCTTGCGGCCATGCGTACATTCCCGTGTAAGAAGATAGCAGCAGCCCCACCAGACCTCCAATCGTGGCGACGTATCCCGTCGCCTCCGTGTACCCCCTAACCTGAATCGCCGCCTTGACGAGCCTCTTGGGCATATGGTCCTTCAATCGCACGGTGATCTGTGCCAATGCCACGGTCGCGATGGCGAAGAACGCTAGAGTCAGCATCCCACCGTGCAATTCGGCGGTCAGCGCATGCAGAGCAGCCATCGTCACCATTTACTTCAGCCCCCCTTCTATGTGTCTCTTGCGTATCATGAGTGCGACGACCATCAAGACTCCGACCCAAGCTAGTATGGCAACGGTTCCTGCGGCCATCGTCCAGATCCAAGGGAGCAACCCGCTCTTGAGCGCGGCGTTGCCTATTGTGATGGTTATCTGGTGATATCCGACCTTCCCATTGACATCCACGGCGGTCACATTCAGCGTGTGCTCGCCATCCTTGTAGATGGTGGATTCGAGAGACCAGGTGAACGGTCCAGTTGTCTTGTTCGCGATCTCCACCCCGTCAAGCTTCAGCACGGCGTAAGTTATCGAGGCGTTGTCCAGGATGGTCGCCTCGACGGAGACGAGACCTTTCACCGTGGATCCAGTCGCCGGAGCAGTCACGAACACGGTCGGGCCAGCAGTGCTTATGCTTGCGACGAGGAACGTGACGCCAGCTGAGTAATCAGCCGAGAATGCGTCTCCGCTGCCGTCGCCGTGCATCGTCCTTGCATACAATGTGTAGGAGCCTGTGATCGTCGGCGCGTTCAGCTGCCAATGCATGGATGCTGATCCCGAGTATGTCGCGGTCTCGTAGTAGTTGAAGGTGGTTCCGCCAGGGTCCGATGTGATTACCCATCCGTTGGCCGTCGGGACGCTCGCAGCGACTGGGCTTCTTACCGACACGATCATCACGCCGAGGATGCCGACAGCCTGCCCTCCCGAGACATTGACAATGACCTCCAATGGGTCGCCAGGGGCGACCTGTTGCGCGGACGCCCACATCGTTAGCGATGCAGTGCTCGGTTGGCTGTGACAAGATACTCCGCAGTACTCCTGGTTCTTGATCGTTACACCGCCAGGTGATGCCAAGAGCGACGGGACGAGCGTGACGGTCACGAGTGACAAGCAGATGATAGTCAGAAATGCAATTCTTCCTTTCGAGCGCATGTCCTTTACTCCCCAAATTCCTTCTGAAACCGGTCCTTATACTGCGCGGCCCACCGAGTTGCTTGCATCGTTATTACTCTTTCTCCGCATTCGGTTTGCACTTCGCACGCAATGAATCCGAATCCGCCTAAGGCCGTCCATTTCGTGCGGTCAGCCGAAACAATGTCTTCATGTTGTTTCCACGTGCGCCCTAGCCCTGATGAGTCATCAGGTATATAACGCCGTGATAGCCCCCCGGGCCTCAAGCCTCGGTACCCTCCGGGGGAAATGGTAAGGAGGGTTGAGCATCCCTCTTTCTTTCATTCTTCAACATCGCTAGCGGTCGCTTCCCCCCTCTTGTATTTCGGTCCTAACCATAAGAGGTTGAAAGGGATGATATACCGGCAGTTAGATTCTCAGGGTCTAGCCAGGGGAGGCAATCAGTGATAGATGCCATGACCGTGACAAAGCGATTCGGACGACGCATTGTCCTGAACGGCCTCGACCTGAAAATCGGCGACGGCGAGATCATCGCGTTGATGGGACCCAATGGTGCGGGAAAGACCACCTTGCTGCGCATCATGTCGACGCTCGCCGAGCCTACCCGGGGCGATGTGTTGCTCGACGGCAAGAGCGTGTACGATGATCCCGTGATATCCAGGAGATCGATCGGGGTGGTGGGGCACTCGACCTACACGTACGACGACCTCACGGCACTCGAGAACTTGAGGTTCTTCTGGTCATTGTACGGCATGCCTCGAAAGGAATTCGAGGCCGCGGGCAAGGCGCTCCTTCAGCGCGTTGGGCTGTCCCACAGGATGAACGACCGCGTCGCCGTATTCTCCAAAGGGATGCGTCAGAGGCTCGCGATAGCAAGAGCCATCCTCCATTCTCCCAAGGTGCTCCTTCTCGACGAGCCCTTCTCCTCCCTGGATGAGAAGGGGAACGAGGTGCTCGCGCAGATATTGGCGGAGGAGCGATCGAGGGGCTGTTCCATTCTCATTGTGACGCATGATGTTCAGAGGATTTCATCGCTGGCCGATCGAGCCGAAGTGCTTGTCCGTGGAAAGATCGAACGGTCATTCGATCGAGCGTCCATCGCCAGGGGCGAGCTCGAAGCGGGCTACCGAGCCTCCTCCGATGGGGGGATCGTGTGAGGGCTGCTCTGATCATCGCGGCGAAGGACCTGAAGGTCGAGCTCAGGTCGAAGGAGATGCTGAGCGCGATGTTCCTGTTCTCGCTCCTGATCGTCCTTGCGTTCAGGTTCGGGTTCTCAAACGCTGTGAATTCCGGAGCCGTGGGGCTTCCAGAGCTGGCATCCTCCGCTCTATGGATATGTTTCTCGTTCGCGGCGATCCTGGGGATGTATACCTCGTTTGCCAAGGAGAAGGACCGGGAGACGCTTGATGGGCTATTGCTCGCGCCTGTGGACAGGAGCGACTTGTATCTCGGAAAGGCGCTGTCCAATCTTATCGTCGTCTTCTTCGTCGACTTGTTGTCGATTGCGTTCTTCGCGCTGTTCTTCTCATTCGACTATGGTGGACAAGCCCTCGCGGTAGTGGCGCTCGCATTGCTTGGGAGCGTCACACTCGTTCTCGTTGGCACGCTCGTCGCGGCGATATCCGTCAACACCCGCGCCCGCGAGGCCCTGCTGCCCATCCTGCTGATCCCATTGATCGCATTCAGCGTGATCGTGCCCTCTGTCACCGCGACCAAGAACGCAATGGTGGGAGGGATTGGAGACTCCGTTCAGCAGATCGAATCCGTGGCGGCCTTTGCCGCCATCTTCGCCGTGCTCGGATACCTGACATTTGATTTCGTGCTAGAGGGATGATATGAGGATGGACAGGAAGAAACTGGGAACGATTCTGGTGGTGGTCTCCGTCGTCTTGATCCTGATGACGGTCTATCTTGCAGTCTTTTTCGCTCCTCTGCCCCAAACCGGCGTGAAATCGGCAGGCGAGATTTTGTCTTCGGTGGAAGGATCAAAGCTCAAAGTTGCGGGATTCGTGTCCGCTGTCTACTCTATCCATTTCGGTATGCTGGACGGGCCAGATGAGGTAATCTTCTCGCTTGCAGATTTCCGTGACTACGGGCGATATCTGCAGGCCAATGCAACCCATAGTCTGAATCAACAATGGTGGACAGTACGACCGATAGATATCAAGTCAATCTCAGGAGGCTTGAATCCCCGCATGGGTCCAAACCTGGGTGGTGTAATTGTGGTTGGTGCCAATCTGTCAATGGACGGCATCGTCACCTCAAACACGATTGCCCCGAATTCTAACGTGACAGGCTTCTCGCTTTCAAGCGGAAGCGGAAATGACATTACATTTGGCTCGGTGGGAAGCTTCGGGCTCATGACCGCCCCTGTCGCCCAGAAGATATTCTACTTCCACATGCCGTCCGCGTGGGCGTGCTACCTCTCATTTGGGGTCACACTGGTCGGAAGCGCCCTCTTTCTAAGGACTAGAGATCACAAGTACGACAGAGTGGCGTATTCCTCTGCAGAGATTGGTATAGTCTTCGCTACAATCGCCATCACGACCGGACCAGTCTGGGCTAGGCAGGAGTGGGGGGTCTATTGGCGCTGGGACGACATGAAGCTGGTCACGACCTTCGTCCTTTGGCTCGTCTATATTGGCTATCTGTCTTTGAGAGCCGCGATCAGCGAACCGAGCGCGAAGGCCAGGGTGAGCGCGGTCTATGGGATACTCAGCTTCATCACCGTGCCGATGAGTTTCCTGTCCTCGAGAGTGGCCCCGCTGCTGCAATCCAGCCATCCACAGGTCATCGCGACCAGCAGCGGCAGTCTGTCCCCGCAGGCCGGCATGACCATAGGCATAGCGGTCGTCGCGTTCACGGTCCTGTTCATAACAATGCTAATAAAGAGAGTGGAGATTGCGGAAGCTGAAGAAGAATTGGAAGAACTCAAGCGTAAGATAGGAGATGAAGAATGATGTCGGATTCGTGGACGGCGTTGTATGTCGCTTATTCGATCGTTTGGCTCGGCCTGTTCTCCTTCCTCGGGTACATGTACCTGAGGCAGCGCAGGATAGACAAGGACATCAAGATGCTCAAGGAGGAGGTGTCGAAGCACGGCAAGTGATTCGCCCCCGAACCCAGAACTTCCCAGCCCGCCCCGACCGATGTCGAGGCGTCGCAAGAGGAAGGTCATCGTTGCCCTTGTTGTGATCGCGGCTGCCCTGGTCGTCGTCTTCTGGGGCTGGAGCTCGACTGGTGGACAGAACTACCTGTCCGTGAGCGACGTCGTCCACAGCCCTTCACAATACTCGGGTAAACCGATCGAGGTCAGGGGGGTTGTTGCTGACTGGAACGGAGACCCCGGGAGCAGGAACTTCACGCTGTTCGATACGAATGCGGCTTCGGGTGGCAACATCAACGTGACGATGACCGGGCCGTTGCCATCGGGTTTCGAGAACGGCAAGACCGTCGGGGCGAAGGGGCAGCTCGATGACGTGCCGTCCCTGCACATGATCGCGACCGATCTCACCGTTGGCTGCGCGTCGAAGTACTAGGTGACGGTGATCCGATTTCAAGACAGTCTGTCAAGGAGGGTATCAGTGAGCAAACTGATGGACGCCATCGTCGCCCTCGACAGGGCGCTGGAGAAGGGGAAGGTCGACGCCAAGGTCTGCGGGAATCTCAGCGCCTCGTACAAGAAGGAGCTAGCGGGCAATGAAGCGCATCGATGAGTCGAGCGGAGGCTGAAGACATGGACGCTGGTGAATCCCTCATCGTCATCGGAACATTGGCCGCGATCGGCGCGGCTCTTGCTAGGACGCTTGCCATGGGCCGCAAGGACAGGCTCTTGACGGAGGCCTCGGTCGTGCTATCCGTCCTCACATTCGTCTCCATCAGCGCGGCTCTGCTGCTGCTAACGGATTATTTCCTGTCGTCGAACATGGATTACCTTTACGTCTGGTCGAACTCATCTACGGACCTGAGCGCGGTGTACAAGCTCTCCGGTGTGTGGGCGGGCGCGGAAGGCTCGTTCCTGCTCTGGATATGGTTCATGGCCCTGGTGCTCGTGGTCGAGGTCCTTTTGGAGCCGAAGAGGAAGTACCTTGGCAGCAAGTTCCATGGCGCGTTCCAGGCGACCGTAGCGGCGATCATATCTCTCTTCATGATCCTGCTTTGGCAGATGGACCTCTTCGCCAGGACCGGCAGCTTCAATCAGACATGGTTGCCCAACGGATACGGGATGAATCTCTTGCTTCAGACCCCAGAGATGGTGCTCCACCCTCCAGTGGTGTTCGCCGGGTACGCCTTCTGCGTCGCCGCCTTCGCGGCAGCGCTCGCCTATCTTGTCTCGGACGATCCGAATTGGTTCAAGATATCGCTCCCATGGTCCAGGCTTGGCTGGATCTTCCTCACATTGGGTATCGGTGTCGGAGCCATATGGGCATATTACGTGCTCGGTTGGGGTGGATACTGGGCCTGGGACCCGGTCGAGACGGCCTCGTTGCTGCCATGGCTGATTACCAGCGCCTTCCTGCACACAGTCGTAAGACATTCGAGGAAGGGGGAGTACAAGCTCTGGTCCCCGGTGCTGGGCATGCTTTCGTTCGTCGCGGTCATCTTCGCAACGTTCGCCACCCGCGCAGGCAGCGTGTGGGCCCAGTCGGTGCACAATTTCGGGAGCTCGGTAGGGACCAGCGGCAGCGCGAGGCTTTCGTACCTGCTCCAGAACGATGGCACTATTCTTGGCATCTTCTCTCTCATGTTGACACTGTTCGCCCTGACCGTGTTCTTGGCGTATTCGCGGTACAGGACCATGGAAAGACCAGAAGAGCAACCCGAGCCGGAGAAGCTGAGCGAGTACATCAGCGACAAGAACAACACGATGTTGACGGTCATGTTGCTCGTCATCACGAGTGCTGTGATGGTGCTGCTCATGTTCAAGAACTTGAACGCATCACAGGGGTCCAACTACGCGGAGTTCAACCAGAAGTTGTCCATATTCTTCGTGGGATTGATGACGACCATGAGCATATGCCTGGTCTGGAAGTTCACCGGCAAGGAGATCGCGTTCTATCTTGGTTCGGGGTTGATCGTGGCATCGATCGCGGCAGGGGTCGTTGGCGCCGTGACCGGCTGGATCGATGCTCTCGTCGCCTTCAGCCTTCCAGCCTATGCGGTCGCGCTCGGGGTCTCGATAGTGAAGCTTGCGAGATCGCGGGTCGTGGGCTCCGCCAGGAAGACGTTTCAGAAAGCAAGCCCACACCTCATCCACCTGGGCGTCGCCATGGTCCTTGTGAGTTTCATCATATCCACGAACATGCAGTCCTTCCCTTCTAATCTCGTGAGCGGCACGACCTCGATCGAGATGTCTCTCGGCCAAGAGGCGAAGGTCGGTGACTACACGGTGCGGCTGGTGGCACTGACTGCCAGCGACGTGAGTTCAGGTTCGGGAGCGACGAGCGTGAATGCCGTTCGAGAGGGCACGATGGATGTAATGAAGTCCGGCCACGCCCTCCGTTCCGGCCTTGTACTGACGGACCTCTACCTGATCAGAGGTGTGGAGACCCAGGTCGTCGACGCCGAGGTCTACGTCTACAAGTCCCTGGCAAACGACCTCTATCTGGACTTCCAGTGGATGAGCAACACGACGGCCCTGGTGCAGATGAAAGTCGTTCCGATGATGAACGCGTTGTGGGGCGGATTCGGTCTGCTGGTAATTGGTCTCGCGATAAGGACAGCGGTCTGGCAACAGGAGCCGAAGGAGATCGATGCGAGAACGGGTACGCCAGACCGGAAGAAGGAGGTCGCTCCACCTCCAGCCAAGACTCAAGACTACGAGGCGCTGGTGGAGGAAGAGCTGAAGAAGTTCAAGGAGAGTCGAAGCCGCTAGCGTTCTGTTCGGATCCCTCAGATATTCTTCTTGTCACGATGCCCTGGTTACAATCTCGCGCCGCAGTGATTGCAGTACTCCTGATCGGCTCCGTTCGATTCGTCGCACTCGGGGCACCTTGTTTTCCCAGAGATTACCCGTTTCACGGCTGCCAATCTCTCAGGGTCGTATCTGTTACGCACAGCAATCTCCGCCAGTCTGCCGAGCTTGTCATCTTGCGTTCGCCTGTTCGTCATTATGTGGGAAGAATCAGTTCGCGAGATAATAAGATAAGACCGCTGGAGTTCGGAGGACATCCGAACCCAGCCGGTCAGTCCCTAGAGTTTGAGCTCAGTCAGCCCTGTTCCTGTTCACGGTCTTGATGCAGTCCTCAAGGATCTCGAGGCCCGAATCCAGTTGGTCCTGCGGTATGTTGAGCGGGGGTATGTATCGGATGACGGATTTTCCGCAGGGCAGGAGCATCAGGCCCTTCTTGAATGCCATGTCCGCGATCTTGTCCCGGCTCTTCGCGGCGTGCTTCCTGGTCTTCCTGTCCTGCACGAACTCTTGCGCCAGCATCATGCCGAGGCCACGCGTGTCGCCGATGATGTCGTACTTCTCCATCATCTCCTCGAGGCGCTTCTTGGTCTCCTTCCCGACCTTCGTCCCGCGGTCCAGGAGTTTCTCATCCTCTATGACATCAAGAGTTGCGAGGGCGGCCGCGTGCGCGAGCGAGACCCCACCGAAGGTGTTCGAATGCCGGCCATACCTGTCGAAGTTCAGCTTGGCATCCACGATCGTGGCTCCGAGCGGGAGTCCGCCACCGAGCGACTTCGCAGAACAGATGATGTCAGGCGCGATGTCGAAGTGCTCCGCGGCCCACATCTTCCCCGTTCTGCCCATGCCAGATTGCACCTCGTCGTCGATGAACAGGCACTTGTACTTCCTCGTGAGGTCGAAGACCATCTTCACGAAGGTCTTTGGCGGCACGACGTACCCGCCTTCTCCCTGCACGACCTCCATGCAGATCGCTGCGAGGTCGTTCGGCGGGATCTGGGTCTCGAAGTAGACTTCTTCGATGACCTTGGCGCAGTATGTTCCGCAGCTCGGGTACTCCATCTTGTATATGCACCTGTAGCAATAGGCGTACGGCACGTGGAAGACGCCCGGCATGAGCGTAGCGGTGTAACCTTCCCTCTGTACCCACTTGCTCGCGGTGAGCGTCATGGCCCCGGTGGTCCTCCCATGGAACGCCCCGAGGAAGTCCAGGAAGCACTGCTTGCCAGTTCCTCTCTTGGCGATCTTGATCGCGGCCTCTACCGATTCCGCGCCCGTGTTTGAGAAGAACACCATCTTCTTGTTATTGCCCGGCGCGGTCTTGGCTAGTCTCTCAGCGAGTCTAGCCTGGAGCGGCTCATAGAAATCCGTCCCCGCTATGTGCATGTACTTGCCGAGCTGGTCGCTGACGGCTGCTACGACCCTCGGATGCCTCGCGCCGACGTTGAGCACGCCGACCCCAGCATAGAAGTCGAGGTAGGTGTTTCCATCGACGTCTTCGATCACTGATCCCTCCGCCTTCTTGAAGACAAGAGGCGCGGTCTTTGTAGCCTTCACAATGTACTCGTCATCCTTTGCGACGATCTTCTTGGCCTCCGGGCCCGGAGGCTCCACTCTGATGTTCGGAACTTTGGGCATCTTCATCCCTCTGTGGTCATTCGAGAAGCAACATCGCGATAAATCAGTTGTGGAAGAACGGTGATCTTCGGTCCCGAAATAGGCCGATTTCGAACATGCAGGTACGATAACCGGATAGGAATTACTGGCCGCGGGGGGTTCCGGCATCTCAGCTCGGCATGAGCTCACGCAATCTAGAACAACATATGGTTATAATTATATATTTAACGCGTGAATATATGTTGGGAGCGACTGAAGCCTTTCATTGCTGCGCGAATCTCCGATGGAGAAGATCGCGTCCGCGCCCCAAACGTATATAAAGGGGCCACATTTTAGGGGATACCTCCACGACAGAGAGGATGCGGATTTGAAGTACACTCGCTTTGAGAAGGCTAGGATCATAGGCGCGCGAGCGCTTCAGATAAGCCTCGGCGCCCCCATACTCATCGAGGCCTCCGAGGACATCATCGACCCGATCACCATCTCCATAATGGAGTACGAGAAGGGCGTCATCCCGATGACAGTCAAGAGAGAAACCTGAGGGGTACAGATGGACGAGGCGATTGACACACAAACGCGGACCGAGCCGGGTTCCGGACTACTTATCCCAGAGGACATCTACCTCACATCCGGAGTACACATCGGCACTCAGCAGAAGAGCGCCGACATGAAGGAGTTCATTTTCAAGGTCAGGACGGACGGACTCTATGTCCTGGATGTGAAGAAGACCGACGAGAGGATTCGCATCGCAGCGAAGTTCATCGCGAGGTTCGATCCCCCGAAGATACTCATCGTCTCCGCCAGGCAGTACGGCCAGAAGCCGGCGAAGGTCTTCGGAAAGAGCATAGGCGCGATGGTTGTCGCGGGCAGGTTCGTCCCTGGTTCGCTGACCAATCCGATCCTTCCGAAGTTCACCGAACCGGAGCTGCTCATCGTCACGGATCCCGCGGCCGACGAGCAGGCGCTCAGGGAAGGGCAGAATGTGGGGATACCTATCATCGGCATCTGCGACGCCAACAACGAGACGAAGTACGTCGACCTCGTCATACCATCAAACAACAAGGGCAGGCGCGCGCTCGCGACCATCTACTGGCTCCTCACCAGGGAGGTCCTGAAAGCGAGAGGTCAGCTGGCATCGGACGAGGACTTCAAGATGACCGTCGACGAGTTCGAGGCATCACTCTAGTCGTGAGCGCCGGCGTAAAACCGTCCCTCCGAAAGGCTATTGCTTATCGATTGACATGCGCAGCCTAGGGTGCGGAAGCCAATGAGACATCCTACGGTCGCAGGTCAGTTCTATGCCGCCGATGAGGCGGCCTTGAGAGGCCAGATAGAGAAATGCTTCATGGACCCGCTCGGACCAGGGAAGTTACCCGCCCTTGCCAAAGGGAGGCGGTCGATACTCGGTGGGGTGGTCCCGCACGCAGGGTACATGTACTCCGGGGCGGTGGCAGCCAATCTGTACGGGCGACTCGCGGAGGACGGCTTTCCCAAGACCTTCATCATCATCGGACCGAATCATACTGGTAGAGGTTCAGGTCTCGCAATCGCTACCGATGATTTTCAGACCCCCCTCGGGATCGTGCATGTCGACCGTGAGCTCGCCAAGGAGGTGCGGCGGGATATCGTGGACGAGGACGCGGAGGCGCATCGATACGAGCACTCGATCGAGGTACAGCTCCCGTTCCTTCAGTACTTCTCCAACGATTTCAAGCTCGTGCCCATCTGCATGGGCTTCCAGGATTACGATTCCGCGGTCTCATTGGGCAAGACGATCAAGGGCGCGATAAAGGGAAAGGACGTGGTCGTCATCGCGTCGACAGATCTCTCGCACTACGTCCCTAAGGACGTAGCGAAGAAGAAAGACGCGATGGTGCTGGACGCGATCAAGGCGATGGATGCGAAGTCGGTCTTCAGGGCAGTCGAGGAGAACAACATCTCTATGTGCGGGCACGGTCCGGTCATCGTGACGATAACCGCATGTCTTGGTGGCACTGCCACCTTGCTCAAGTATGCCACATCCGGGGATGTGTCCCCCATGCGCGAAGTTGTGGGCTACGCCGCCGTTGTAATAGGGAAGTGACTTTAATGCCAGCCTCGCTCCAGTGGGCGATGAACCTGCCGAAGCTCACCTCCTACGGGATCCTCATAGCCTTCGTTTTCAGCCTCGTCTGGTTCGCGCTCGTAGTGACCGCGCCTCTAATGGTGCCTTCTCACACACTTCTGGACCTTTCGGGCAGGGTCGGTTACCACGATAACGACGCCCAGTTCGCGAGCTTGTCCCCATTGCCGCACGCGGTCTACTGGATCGGAGATGGAGAGTGCCATCAGATAGCCGAGAGGAGCTACTACATCAACGGCAATGAGATGCCATTCTGCTCGAGAGACGCCGGGTTGTTCCTCGGCTTGGTTCTGGGATTCGGAGCGCTCCTGTTCGTGCGCTACAAGATACACCCCGTGCTCGCGGTCCTGGGCCTCGTCCCCATCGGGATCGATGGCGGGCTGCAGCTCGTCACGAGCTACGAATCGAACAACCCTCTCCGATTCGCAACGGGCATCATAGCTGGAGTAGTGTGCGCCATGCTCCTGGCTCATTTCATATTCGCTTTCAAGGACGACAAGCCCAGACCCAAGCCCACCCCCGCCCTGCCAATACCCGAGAAAAGCGTGGTCTGAGGCCGTTTTGCTGGCCGGAAGCGTCAAAAATACAGAATGTTAAATAATATGACCAGCCCATTCAGTATGCAGCAGAAGGGATGGGCGCTGGAATGCGTAGCTCTCTCTTCTCCCTAGCGGAAGGTGTAAGATGACAAGCGCAGGTGGGACTACTAGGAATTGTGTGAAGTGTGGAAGATCGATAGCCTTCGATGCGAACGTGTGCCCGTACTGCGGGCACGACTACAGGGCCGTTATGGCGGGCCCGGCAGCGGCTCCACATGAGAAGGGGATGCTGTCGTTGGTGGGCGGCATAATGATACTCATCTCCGGGATAACAGGACTAGCGATCGGCGGACTACTCCTGGCCATAAACACGAGCGACTTAGACCAGTTTGGTCTAGGTTCCATCAGTGGCGTGGGGGATACCATCCACAACATACTGATGGTCTGCGGAGCGATATTCATCATCCTCGGGCTGATCGCAGTCGTGGGCGGGTACTTTGGGGTAAGACGGCAACACTTCGGCCTCGTCATACTTGGCGGCGTGCTTGGGCTGTTCACAATCGGACCGTATGGGTTGGCAAGCCTGCTCGCCTTGGTTGGCTTGATCCTGGTCGCCGTCGCGAAGAAGGACTTCGACTGAGCTCGCTCGAGCCTTGCGGAAACCCCTGAAACCATTTCTCATCTTCATTTATGTATCCAAGATGGCAATCATTTTCAATGCTTAGCCCCATATCGCTCGGGGGCCGGGGTCACCGGCCAAGAAGAGGAGATGTAAAGGATGCAATCTTCAGGAGCCCAAAGCACGAGGAACTGCGTTTCCTGCGGGAGAGCCTTCTCGTGGGATGCGAACGTCTGCCCGTACTGTGGCCATGACTACCGAGTGGCGATGATGGGGCCGCAGCAACAGCAGAAGAAGGAATCAGCGATGCCAGTCATCGGCGGAGTGCTGGTGCTGATCGTCGGCATCCTCTATCTAATAGCCGGAGGGGTCATAGCTGCCGGGAGCTCGTTCTTCATGGGATTTGGGGGAGGCTTTGGAGTGGCTTGTGGCGCCATCATCTTGGTCCTGGGCATAATAGCCCTCCTAGGGGGAATATTCGCCATCCAAAGGAAGAACTTCGCACTTGCCCTCATAGGTGGGATATTCACCGTTCCATCAATCCTTGGGCTGATCGGACTGATACTGATCGCGGTGTCGAAGGACGAGTTCACCAACTGAACGACTCGGCTTGAATAAACCCTTTCCCTTGGTTCTTTTCTCTCAGATCCTCTTCATCATGCCTAGCTCTGGCTCGTATATCTCTCCCTTGTCCAGCAGCTTGGCCATGATCTCCTCGAGCCGGACCTTGTCGATCTTCTTCGCCTTGGCGGCCTCCACGATCTTGTCCCAGGGCGTCCCCCTAGCGCCCGAATCGAGGGATTCCATGAGCTTGAGCACCATGTCCTCTTCGTCCGTTCCGACGCCGACCTCGTGGAGCTCCTCCTCCTTCGTCTCCCGGGGTTCCTCCTTCGGGGCAGCCCTAGCCTTCTTCGACTTCGACTTCAACGGTGCCTTTTCCGCTCGAGGCCTCTCCTTCGTCTCGGGCAGGATGGACCTCAGCGCGTCCCTGACGGCACCCCGGAAGCGGTCCGTGTCGATGTCCTTGTAGAAATCTATCGCGCGGACGACGCCGTCCGCAAGGTTCTCAGGATAGCCCAGCTTCATCAGGCCACCGACCGTCGGTGGGGACATGTTCAGCCCTTCCTCGACGGCCTCGATCCTGAGCAGCGTGCTCTTCGCAGTCTCCAGGATCCAGTAGTCCCTCGCCTCGGCATCCACCTCGCGGATCCTCTCGGGCCTGATGCTGAGGTACGTGACGCCCTCCTCGGGCGTGTAGGCCCTGCTCTTGCCGACCACCGCCGCGAAAGCGGGTGGGGACATCTTGGATAGGGAAATCGCAGCTGAGGGCTGGTACTCGCCCGCGGACACGTAGAACATGCCGGTGGGGTCCGTAATCCTCGCCCTGTATCTCTGTTTCCCCTCCTCGCCTATGTCCTCGATGTCCGTGACCACGCCGACCACGAGCATACGGTTCACCTTGGCGCCAAGGGGCGTGATGATGTATGAGACGGGTTTCTCGCCCTCTCCGGAATGTTCCAGCATGGAGGAGTTGTACTCCTCGGCGAAGACCCTCCAGGCCACTTCCCGGACGTTCATTCCTGCGCCTCCAGCTCCACCAGGACCCTCTCGGCCTCCTCCTTCACGTCCACCTTGGCCATCTGAGCGTCCTTGACGATCATCGAGAGGCCGTACTGGTCCGAAGTGATGGATCCCGAAGCGGTCACGAGCTTGAGCGTGAGCGAGTCGTCCATCGCGTCCTTGACGACGTCGAAGTTCATCGACTCCTTCGCCTTCTGCATAGATTCGTCCAGGGTGATGTTCATCAATCTCTCGGTCAGCTCGCGGTTCATCACCACGCCGACCGCCCCGCTCCCGTCATCGAGCATGGCCTTGATCCTCAGGTCCGGGAATCCCTCCACCCGTCCGTGTATCTTGCAGGTGCCTTTCTGGAGCGCGCGCTTGCACTCCGGGCAGCGCATGATGAGTCCGGAGCCTTCCCTGATCTCCACGAGCACGCCCCGGACGGTGACATCGGCTGCACCTCCCATGGCCGCGATCTCCGAGACCATGCTGACGCCGGTCTGTTGGAGCTCTTCCGCCGATGGGAACTTCTCCATGACCTTCGTGAGATCCGCACGGTCATCGAACGTCAGCTGGGGGATGCCGCGCCATGCCTTCACGGTGGCCTTGGAGATCCTGACGACATCGCCCGGTTTGAGCTTGAAATCCGACCAAGCGCTGAACTGGGCCTTCCCCGTCTCGTCAGCGATGATGCCGGACCACACGTTCTTCGCCTGCCCTTGGACGCTGACCTCGCGCGAGTCGACGGACAGGATGCGTCCCTTGATCTCCACGAAGCCCATCGATTCCCTGAGCTGGCTCACGGTGACGATTTTCGGAGGCCCCTGAGCGATCTGTATGTCCCCGATGACGGAGGGATCCTCCTTCTTTATCGAGACCCTGTTCCCGAAGTTCACCTGGACCCTGCCCTGATACTCCTTCGTGTACGCTCCCCGCACGGAGATCACCTCGCCCTTCTGGAGTGTGAGGTCCTCGATCTCCCATGCCGTGTACGGCAGAGTGGTGGTGTCATCGCCCAGGAACCCGTAGATGATGCTCTTCTTCTCCCCCTTCACCGTGATCTCCTTGGTGTTCGCCGATAGGACCTTCGCGACGAAGTCCACGTTCGGGTCGCTCGGTCTCAGCTCCACCAGCTTCCTCTGGAAACCAGCCGAGACCTCGCTCGCGTCCCCTCCGTGCTTCTTGACGATGGTCTTCTTGGCCACCGGTATGCTGAGCTTGTAGACATCGACGTACTTCTGAAGCTCCTCAGCTATCTGTTCATCCGACAACTTACCCCCGAGCGCCCTGGAGATCTCTTCGATATGGGGCGCTAGCTTTTCAATTTCCATGATAAGCCCCTCCGCAGCCGTTTCCCTTCTGTGCTGCTTGTCTGGCAATTCTCACTCGGCATATAAATGGATGCGCTACGGGCAGGCGAAAGTAGGGTCAAGTCCGATAAGGCTCCTCACCCTTCGAGAATTTTCTGATGCGCTTCATGTCCCACACGAGCAGGACGATCCTCTCCTTCCCCATTACTGTCTCAACACCTTCGCACGCCTCCCGCATGGCCTGGATCGCCTGTGCGTGGATGTCATCCGGCACGGACCATTGGAGCGAGTAAGTCCTCGATTCGTAATCTTCTATGAGCTTCTGGACATCGACCGGTCTTTCCAGGGTGGCTATCAGCTTCTCAGAATCGGGAGGAAGAAGCTCAGGCAGTTCCCTCTCGTGCACGCCCGGGTGGTGGACCGCGAATCCAAGCTGCTTGCATGCCTCGTCGTACAGGTCACGGACCTCCTCGGCAGGAGATTCCTCTTTCATGAAGCCCACGGACACGAACTTGTCCGTCGTCACCCTCGCTATTTCCGCGAGGGCACACTTCCATCTCTTGATCAGGTGCAGCACATGAACGCTTATCGTCTGCGCGAACACATGGTCCCTGAAAGGCAGCGCGCACAGGTCCGCCTCGAGCAGGTTCTCGACCTTCTTCTCCCTCGCCTTCTCGAGCATCCTGGCCGAGATGTCGACGCCCATGATGTTGAAGCCTTTTGCCTGCAGCGGCCCGGCGAACCGTCCCGTTCCCACGCCGGCCTCGAGGATCCGCTTGTCCTTGTCGAGCGCTCCCGCGATCGCCTCGATGACCGCGTTCCAGGTCTCGTCGGGGTACGACCTGGTCGCGTCGAACTTGTCCGCTATCCGGTCGAAAGACAGTGAGTCCGTCATGTACCGCAGCTCATCGGATGTCCTCCATGGATAATTCTGTTGCGGCCCGGCTGCCGGGAGAAAGAATTATCCATCTTTCTCGCGATACACCCGCCAGCCCTGGGGAGGAAGATGAGTTTGAGATTGAGCAAGTTACAGTGTGCGCTATGTGCGTTGATCGCGGTGGCCTTGGCCTTGCCCGTAGGAGTCATGGGTGGGGGACCCGGTGGGAAGACCAGTCAGGTCAAGGAATGGACCTTGATGATGTACTGGGACGCGGACAACAGCCTCGAGTTCACGACCGAGTTCGCGATGTCCACGTGGGAGAAGAGCCTTAGCTCGAACGCGAACGTGAACATCGTCGCGCTGATCGACCTGAAGTCCGTCGATGGCACGTGGATATACGATTTCGAGGGTGGCGCGAGGAAGCTGGTCGCGACATGGCCCGAGATGAACACGTCGGATCCATTGGTGCTCCAGAAGTTCGTCCAGTTCTGCATGGACAAGTTCCCGGCCAAGAAGACCATGCTCGATCTCCAGGACCATGGATACTCGTGGAGGGGCATTTTGGAGGATGAGACCAATGGAGACACGCTGATGTCGCTCCACCAGATCGCCCAAGCCCTGACGGACATCAAGACGGTGAACAAGGGCAAGGGAGTGGACATAATCTCGTGCGACGCCTGTAACATGGCCTCGGTCGAGATGGCGTACGAGCTGAGGAACGTCGCGCCGATATTCCTCGCCTCGGAGACCACAGTGCCGTACGACGGGTTCCCGTACCAGATGATGATAACCAAGCTTATGGCCAACCCGGGGATGACCCCGACGGAACTGTCGGCCACGATCGTGCATGACTACGTAACGTACTATGGCTCGAAGTGGGACTTCGAGCACATCTACAACTACCAACAGGACTTTGCGACAATGTCCGCCTTCGATTTGTCCAAGACCGCGGCCATGGGCCCCGCATTCGCCAAGATGACGGCGCTGCTGGAACCGCTGATACAGGCCCACAAGAAACAGGTAGCGGCCGCGAGAGGGTACGCGCTGGTCGGGACATGGACCAACATGGCGAGCTATGAGTGGGGCCCGGACGCGTGGACCTTCTTCGACGGGTTGAGAGGCATTGACGGAGCGCTCGATGCGGCCATCACGGAGTGGGAGGCGACCTTCAGCGCGGCGCTGTTGGCGGAGGACCACAGCAAGAAGTACGGCGACAGCGTGCACGGCCTAAACATCAACTTCCCGCCCTCGCTCGCGCAGTACAACAGCGTCAGCTACCCCTGGGAGGCGCAGTTCGTGTACACTCAGGTGGGGCTTGACCTAATCGCAGAGTCGTCCTGGAACGACTGTCTCATGGCGTACTACGGCAACAAGTAGTGAGTGTCCAAGGGGGGGTCACCAAAATCATTTCCAAAACCATTTTCTATTCCTCCTTTTGTCCGACAATTCAAAAATCATTCAATTGACTCCGCTTGACATGCTAACGATTGTCAGGTAATGCAAGACGCGTTTGAAACATTTTCGAGCCAGGTCTTTGTCCATACTCGAAAAAAAGCTGGGGTAGGATAGTTATATTGCAGCGTGATTACTATGCTCAGGTCATAGGGGGAGTCGTGCGATGACAACCGAGTTCGAGCTATACGTCCCGGGAACGTCTAGGAGTTTGCTGGATGCCGTGTCCGTGCTTTCGGAGCACAACATCAATCTAGATACCATAGCCGCGCGGAAGGTCGGGGACAAATATGTCTTGAGGTTCGTCACCGCCCTCGAGGAGGAGTGCAGGCGGACATTCATGAAGGCCGACCTAACGTACAGCGAGAGGAAGGTCCTCGTCATCGAGATGATCAACAGGCCCGGGCAGTGGTTCAGGGCTGCAAGTCAGATGACCAATGCCGGGGTCGAGCTCGAGGGCTCTTATCTCCTCGGACAGAACGGGGCGAAGATGAGATTCGTCTTCGTGGTCAACGACTACGATAAGGCCAAGAAGGTCGCTTGTCAGATCGCTGATTGCTCGTGTGACTGACCGCCTGGTGGATTCTGCATTCATGGGTGATCTAGGTGTGTGAATCGACGGTGTACTTGCTGAAAGGCTCGGAGAAGATACTGGTCATGTCAGAGGCCGCCCGGATAATAGTGAACGGGACCAGCGTCACCTGCATGGATGCTCTCGGAGAACGTCACGTGGTAAAAGACGCGAGGATGGCCGAGGCAAACCTGTTAAACCATGAGATCATTCTCAAACCGGTATAGAGCTGATCTAGTGGGTCTCAAGGTAGCTGTGGCGGGCAAGGGTGGCGTCGGCAAGACCACCATCGTAGGGGCGCTGGCCCGTCTCTGGGCGAGGGACGGCCTGAAGGTGATCGCCGTGGACGCGGATCCTGCCGCGCACCTCCACACGGTTCTCGAGATTCCAACGGGGTCGGTCCCACTGCCCATCTCCTCAGAGCTTGACCTGATCGAGGAGAGAACGGGTGCCAGACCTGGCGCGCAATCAGGTCCCTTCTTCAGGCTCAACCCCAAGGTGGACGACATCCCCGAGAAATACTCGAGGGTCGGGGCAGACGGGGTCAGGCTGCTCGTGCTGGGGACGATCAGGTCTGTGGGCAGCGGCTGTTTCTGTCCTGAGAACGCCATTCTTCGCAGCTTGCTCGAGCATATGATTCTCGAGAAGGACGAGGCCGTTATCGTGGACATGGAAGCCGGTCTTGAGCAATTCGGGCGGTCGACTTGCCGTGGCGTCAACCTGATGCTGGTGGTAGTGGAGCCTGGCCTCAAGTCCATCGAGACCGCCTCCAGGATCACCGAGCTGTCAGTGGAAATGGGCGTGAGGAAGACCGCTCTCGTGGCGAACAGGGTGAGGAATCCAGCAGAGCGAGATGCGATCGTCCGCATGCTCCAGGCGCGCGGGCTCGAGCTCACGCATGCGGTTCCGTATTCTCCGGCCGTGGCAAAGGCTGAGCTGCTTGGTGTGTCACCCTTTGCGGTGAGCGGGTCGGAAAGGTGGCTTGCGTCCGTCAGACAGCTTTCGGAAAAGATTTCAAAGATATCCGCTACTTGAACCCGGCAGGCCAGGCGCCTCCTTGCGGCCGTCATTTGACCAGTTATTCGTCATACGCCGAAAGTGGAGTTACAACAACGTATTAGTATCGTCATGTCTATTCGTCAGATGTCGACCTCGAAAGCGGGCGTCACCGGTAAGCCAGATGTTCGGTAATGCAGTGGGGGTTTCCACCCAAGTTCGTTGCGGATGTTGCGCGTGCAGTCATCCCTACGCGCATGCACAGGAGGTGTGCTCGTTTGATTCCCATGTCGGGGACCCGATATCGACGATTGACTTGAACGACATTCAACACTTTCTCATAGTAGTTCGGGCTTCGAGGACGCGGGAAACTCCACTGGGCCTCAGTAGAGTACGTGGGCATCTCAAGGTGGTATAGTTTGGAATCAGAAGTGGTCACCAAGACAAAGTCCGCCCCGGTCAAGGGTGAGGCCAAGAAGGGACTCGCTTGCGACTGCTGGGACAGCAGCTGCGCTTCCATGCTCACAAGCCTTCACGACTCGGGCATCCATACTTATGCTGACAGGATTACGAACCAGGGAGCGCAGTGCAGGTTCGGAGAGCTCGGTCTCTGCTGCAGGATCTGCCTTCAGGGTCCGTGCAGGATCAATCCCATGGGCAAGGAGCCGACGACGGGATTGTGCGGCGCAAGAGATTACACGATAGTCTCGAGGAACATCGACCGGATGATCGCCGCCGGGGCTGCGGCGCACTCCGCCCACGGCAAGGAGATAGCACATGTCCTTCACGCGGTCAGCAAGGGTGAGGCGAAGGACTACAAGGTCACGGACAGCCAGAAGCTCGAGGCGATCGCCAAGCGCCTGGGGATCCAGGGAAAGGGGAACCTCGCCGAACTTGTGTCCATAGAGGCCCTCGAGGATTACTCTAGATACACGGACGAACCGCTCTCGTTTCTGAAGTCCACGGTGACCAAGGGGAGGCTTCTCCTCTGGGACACACACGCGGTCCTTCCTTCCAACATCGAGACCTCGATCTCGGATGTCATGCACCGGACCTCGATGGGGGTCGACGCAGACCCGATTCCGATTCTCTTCGGCGGGATAAAGTGCGCTCTGTCGGACTACGCGGGTGCGCAGATATCCTCGGACCTGAGCGATGTCCTCTTCGGCACGCCGAAGCTCGTCCTCAGCGAGGCGAACCTGGGGGTGCTCGACGAGAAGTCGATCAACGTCGCGGTCCACGGCCACAACCCGCTCTTGAGCGACATTCTGGTCGATGTCTCTCGTGAGATGAAGGATGAAGCGAAGAAGGTCGGCGCGGACCGATTCAACATCGTCGGCGTGTGTTGCACGGGGAATGAGATCCTCATGCGCAAAGGTGTCCCGATCGCCGCAAACGTCCTCAACCAGGAGCTTGTGCTTTTGAGCGGGCTCCTTGACGCGATGGTCCTGGACTACCAGTGTTTCATGCCGTCCCTGTCCACTCTCGCCCGTTGCACACACACGAAATTGATCTCGACCGAGGAAGCGGCGAGGCTTGTCGGAGACACCCACATCGAATTCACGCCCGACAGGGCCAGAGCGTCGGCCAAGGAGATCTTGCTGATGGCCGCGGAGGCCTTCAAGCACCGCGGGAAGACCAAACTCCTGCCCACGGTGAAGACATCGAGGGTCGTCGCGGGATTCAGCCTTGAGCAGATCAAGGAGCTCTTCTCCAAGAAGAACAAGGACGACCCATTCCAGTTCCTGGTCGACAACCTCGTGAACGGACGTGTCAGGGGAGTCGCACTTTTCGCCGGCTGCAAGAGCACCAGGGCCAAGGACGATGAGGGCGTGCTCACGATCGCGCGGGAGCTCGCGAAGCACGGCGTGCTTTGCCTCGCGACGGGCTGCAACGCGATCGAGTTGGCCAAGGCGGGCTTCATGGACCCCGGGAAGACCTCTGAGTTGGCTGGAGAAGGTCTCCAGTCCTTCCTCACCGAGCTCAGCGAGGCTGCCGGGATCAAGAGCGGCCTGCCCTGCGTCTGGCACATCGGCTCCTGCGTCGACAATCCCAGATTCTCCAACCTCGCGACGGAGATTGCGAACAGGATGGGCGTAGACATCGACAAGATACCGTTCGTCGCGATCGCGCCCGAGGCCATGCACGAGAAGGCGGTCTCGATCGGCACATGGGCCGTCGCGATGGGCTTTCCAGTCCACGTCGGAACGATCAACTACATTTACGGAAGCACCCTCGTGACGGAAGTACTGGAGAACACCGCGAGGGACGTCTACGGTGGCTACTTCATCTTCGAACCGGACCCGAAGGAGGCTGCGAAGAGGCTCTACTCAGCGATCGAGTACAGGCGGTGGAAGCTGGGCATCACTGACCCCGAGCTTGAGCGCGCATCATCGTACGTTCCACAGAAGGACAGGATCCCGAAAGAGAAGCTATTCAAGATGGCCATCGAGGGGTCCATCATCGCGACTGGTTATGCGGACATCCTCTTGAACAAGGCGTTGCGGAAGTACGGTCCTGACAAGAAGGTGGAGTTCCCGGAAACCGGTTACCAGCTGCCGAGCCTGTTCGCGTGGCTTGGCAAGGACATCACGAAGCTAGGGGACCTGCCGAGGCTGATGGGTGAAGCAAGGGGCAAGATCGACGAGGTTCCGACGCTCGAGTCGGCGATTGCCTCCGGTGAGGCGACGATGATAGCCGCGGAAGTCGTCGAGGCGCTGAAGTACATCGAGACCCCGACTCCATACGAGGGCACCCCGTACTGCGGTTTCATCCCCGACAGGATCCTGAGGCAGCTGGGGATCGCATTCGTCGACGACACGATCCCGGGCGCCGCCGTCTTCGTCGGCAAGGCGAGCGACCCGAAGAAGCTGGCGAAGATGATCCGGGACTGCCAGAACAAGGGCATGCTCATCATCGCCACCTACGACATAATCCAGCAGCTGAAGGATGAGAAGATCGCGATGGGGCTCGACCGGATGCTGTACCCCGTCGGAGAGTTCACTCAGATAATACACGGTCTGAATTTCGCGATCAGGGCGGCGCTCTCGTTCGGCGGAGTCCAGAAGGGGGACCGCGAGGGATTGCTCAAGTATCTCTTGAAGAGGCCGAAGGTGTTCGTCCTCCAGCTCGGGCCGCTCGATGACATCAAGGTGGCCGCCGAGTTCGCTGTGATGTTCAACGGCTCGCCGACGATCACCGACCAAGATGTTGAGCCCATCCCCGACAAGTACGTCGTGCAGAAGAACCTCGACGAGATGATCTCCACGGCGATCGAGGTCAGGGGCTGCCACATAAAGCTGGGAGCCATCGACCTGCCAGTCCCGTACGGGCCAGCTTTCGAGGGCGAGACCATACGCAGGCCGGACATGTACATCGAGGCGGGCGGTCCGTCCAAGACGCTCGCGTTCGAACTGCTCAAGATGAGGAACGCAGAGGAGGTCAACGACGGGAAGATCACGCTCATTGGCAAGGACGTGGACCAGATGGCGGAGGGGGCATCGATCCATCTGGGGATATTCGTCAATGTCTACGGCAAGAACATGCAGAAGGACTTCGAGTCGGTCCTGGAGCGGAGGATACACCAGTTCACCAACTTCGCCGAGGGCGCGTGGCATACGGGCCAGAGGAACCTGTTGTGGATCAGGCTGAGCAAGAACTCCGTGAAGGCCGGATTGCGGCTGAAGCACTTCGGGGACATCCTCGTCACGAAGATGAAGCAGGAGTTCGGCGCGATCGTCTCGAAGATCGAAGTCACGATCATCACAGATGAGGCAGAGCTGCGCAAGCATGTCGACGAGGCGAAGGTGTCTTATGCCGAGAGAGACGCCAGGATCGCGGACCTCACCGACGAGAGAGTCGATACGTTCTACACCTGCTCGCTCTGCCAGAGCTTCGCGCCCGGCCACCTGTGCATAGTCACGCCCGAGCGGCTGGGCCTCTGCGGAGCCATCAACTGGTTGGACGCGAAAGCATCGTTCCAGATCGCGCCGACGGGCCCGAACAACCCGGTCCCGAAGAAGGAGACCATCGACCCGGTCAAGGGACAGTGGAGCGGCGTGAACGAGGTCGTTGTAGAGAAGACTCACGGCAAGTTGCAGAAGTTCAGCGCATACACGATGATGGAGGACCCGATGACGTCGTGCGGATGCTTCGAGTGCATCGTCGGAGTGTCCCCGGATCTTCAGGGCGTTGTTGTGGTCAACAGGGAGCACTCCGGCATGACCCCGCTCGGAATGTCGTTCTCGACTCTCGCTGGCTCGATCGGGGGCGGGGTGCAGATGCCCGGCTTCATCGGAGTCGGGAGAAGATACATTGTTAGCAAGAAGTTCATCAGCGCGGACGGCGGCTTCCTGCGCATCGTCTGGATGCCAAAGGACCTGAAAGAGGCGATGAAGGAGGAGCTCAACAAGAGGGCCGCAGAGGCAGGCGTGCCAGACTTTGTGAGCAAGATCGCCGATGAGACGGTCGCCAAGACCCCTGAGGAGCTCAGCAACTGGCTGGTGAAAGTGGACCATCCAGCCCTGAGGATGCCTCCTATGATGACTTGAAGACCAGAGGTGACGGGAATGGCCTTTGAAGTGCCGAAAGAGAAATTTCAAGGAAGGATACGGGAAGTAGCGATAGGCGCCACCAAGGAACAGGGTGGCACCAGGAGTGTCAGACTTGTACTGGGCGGCTCGAACGGGCTACCCTTCCACAGATTCGAGAGCGAGATGCCTCACAAGCCGCTCGTGGCCATGGACGTAGTCGACACGATGCGCGTCGTTCCTGATCAGTTGGTCAGTTCGATGGGCCCCGTCGTCAAAGATCCAGTCGAGTGGGCGAGGAAGTGCGAGAGCGAATGGGGCGCGGATGTCCTGCTCCTGAGGCTTCTTTCCGCCAACCCGGATGAGGAGAACAGGCCGGTGGAGGAGTGCGTGTCGCTCGTCCAGAAGGTTCTGAAATCGGTATCCCTGCCGCTCATCGTCTACGGCTGCGGATCCGAGGAGAAGGATGCCAAGCTCATGGAGGCCGTCTCGAACGCCGCGAAGGGTGAGAAGCTGTTTCTCGGACAGGCAGAGGAGAAGGCGTACAAGTCCATCACCGCCGCCGCGATGGCAAACGGCCACGGGATCGTCGCGTTCTCCAACCTTGACATCAACCTCGCGAAGCAGATGAACATCCTGTTGCTGGACTTCGGCATGAAGCCCGAGAACATCATCATGGACCCTCTCATGGCGGCCCTGGGGATGGGGCTGGAGTACTCGTATTCGGTGATCGAGCGGCTGAGGCAGAGCGCGCTTTCTGGGGACCCGGTCCTGCAGATGCCGATGCTTTGCGACTGCTCTTGTGCCTGGACCGTTCCGGACGCGGTGGAAGAGAGCCTGGATAAGGGGAGGTCGGAGCTGAGGGGCCAGAACTGGGAGAAGATCACTGCGTACTCCGCGCTCGTCGCTGGAGCGGACATGGTCGTGATGCGCCATCCGAAGGCGGTGGCAGGACTCAAGGACGCCCTTGCTGACCTGATGGGAGGCGTTTAGGAATGCCGACGGCCATGGAGATTTACAAGTTGCTTCCGAAGAAGAACTGCGGCGAGTGTAAGTTCCCGACATGCCTCGCGTTCGCGATGCAGCTGGCTAACCAGAAGGTCGCGCTGGCCGCATGCCCGTACGTGAGCCCCGAAGCGAAGGTCGCGCTCGAAGAGAGCGGAGCGCCCCCCATCAAGCTGGTCACGTTCGGCACTGCGGATGCCGCTGCCAAGATCGGGGACGAGACACAGCTCTTCAGGCACGACAAGGCGTTCTTCCACCCGACGGTCCTGGGGATCATCGCGGACGATGCCGAGGGAATCGACATGGTCAAGGCCAAGCTGGAGACTGCGAGATCCCTCTCATTCGAGAGAGTGGGACAGATCATCCGTGTTGACTCCGTGGCCGTCAGGCACTCCACGGGCACGCCTCAGGAATTCCTCGACGCGGTCAGGTATGCGGCTGGGATCGGGCTTCCCGTCACCATCATGACCGAAGACCCCAAACTCATGGCGGAGGCTCTTGCGCTGTGCGCGCCGGGGAGGCCGCTCCTGTATCGTGCGACCCCGCAGAACTTCGACGATATGATCACCGTCGCGAAAGCATGCGCCTTCCCCTTGGTGATCGGAGGCACTGCGAGCGCCGAGGAACTGTCGTCGCTCACCGAGAAGGCGAAGAAAGCAGGCGTGGTGGACCTCGTCCTCGAGCCGTCCGGGTCGACCGCGAACGATATGCTGGAGAAGTTGACTACGATTCGAAGGGCGGCCATAAAGAAGAAGTTCAGGCCGCTGGGATACCCGACAGTGACGGTCCTTGGGAAATCGCCCCGAGATGAGATCAAGGCCGCGCTTGGTGTGATGAAGTACTCGTCGATGGTGTTGATGGAGGACGTGTCCAGAGAGTTCATCTACCCGCTCATGGCCTTGAGGCAGAACATATTCACGGATCCACAGGTCCCGATCCAGGTCAAGGCCGGCCTCTACAAAGTCGGTGAGCCGACCGACAAATCGCCAGTGCTCTTCACGAGCAACTTCTCGCTGACATATTTCACGGTCAGGGCGGACATAGAGAAGAGCAAGTTGCCCGTCTGGCTGCTCGTCGTCGACACGGACGGTCAGTCCGTCATGACCGCGTTCGCTGCGGGTAAGCTGACACCGGAATCCGTGGCCAAGGCCATCGAGGCCGAGAAGGTCAAGGAGAAGAACACGAGGAACGAGCTTATGATCCCGGGTCAGGTCAGCAGGATGAGCGGGAAGCTCAACGAGCTGACGAACATGAAGGTCGTCGTCGGGCCGAGGGAGTCCTCGGGGCTGCCGAAGGTTCTGAAAGCGATGTCCGTCTGAGCTCAGTTCCTCTTCCGCTCCGCATCCACGACTCTGGCCACGTCCGAGAACGCTGGGTCGGTCTTCGGGATGTCCATGAGGGATTCCATCTCGACCATCTTGGCCTGTATCTTGCTCGATCTCCTGATTCCGTAGGCCGCATCGAAGCCTGGAAGCTCGGGGATCGAGAGGGCCTCCGAACCGGAGCTCAGGAGATTGCATACGAGCGCCTTTCGACCGATCTTGATCTTCATCTCGTCGGCGAGGGCCGAGATCCTCCGGGAGGCTTCGAGTGATGCCTTCGACCCGTCGTGGAGGACGAAGAGGACATCGGATCTCTTCGTCGTCCTCCTGCTCAGGTGCTCCATGCCAGCCTCGTTGTCTATCACCACGTACTTGTATCTGTCCGCCAACGAATCCACGATGGTCCTCAGCATGTTGTTGACGTAGCAATAGCAGCCCGGCCCCTCCTGCCTCCCCATCGTGAGGAGGTCGAACTCGTGCCCTTCCTTCAGCGCGAGCCTGATCTGGTAGTCGATGTGTTCCTGCTTCGACACGCCCTTGGGCAGCTCGTCTCCGTTGACCAGCATCTCCTCCCTGATATCTCCCAAGGTCCTTCCAGGGGGTGTCCCGAGCTTCTCTCCCAGGTTGGAGTTCGGGTCCGCATCCACTGCGAGCACGACGTCCCCGGTCGCATCGCACAGATGGCGGACCGCCAAGGCCGCGAAGGTCGTCTTGCCCACTCCACCCTTTCCGGCGACCGCGATCACGTAGGTCATCTCGCCCCCCTCCTGCCAGCCCTGTTCCTTGCGACGCTCGGGAACCTGCTCAGGTCCGTGTGAGGGATGAACAGCGACGACGAGAATTCGTTGTAGAAGTCGTTATCGACGCTCAGCTCGAAGTAGGTCATCTTCTCGAATATGTCCTCGACCTCTCTCCTTCTTTTCGCCGAAATCAGGGCCAATCTCGCCCCCCCGAGCGAGCCGTTGCCTATGAACCTGTACTTCTCCTGGGGCAGGTCGGGGAACATCCCGATCGATATCGCACGGGCGATGTCGATGTGGAATCCGAACCCACCTGCGATGACCACGCCTGCCATCCCGTCGAGCGACTCGTCTGTCTTCTTCAGAAGAGTCGAGCACGCGGCGAATACCGCTGCTTTCGTCCGCAGGAGGTTCTGCAGGTCCGCGTCCGTAACGACAAGGTCCGCCGAAGCGCCCTTGCCCAATCTACCCTTCGTCTCGATGACGTACTCGAGACCGCTTTCGGAGGCTCTTGTCCTCTTGGACCCGGACTCCTGGATCCTGGCCTTCCGGTCTATGATCCCGGATGCGTACATCTCCGCGACGAGGTCGATCAGACCAGAGCCACATATCCCGACGGGGGGAGCCCCGCCGATCACGTGGTATGATGATGTAAGGTCGTCGTTGATCCGGATCTTGTCGATCGCGCCTTCCATGGCCCTCATGCCGCACGAGACCTCTCCCCCTTCGAACGCGGGTCCCGCGGAACAGGAGCAAGATGCCAGCCAATCCTTTCCTCCGAGGACTATCTCTCCGTTGGTACCGACATCGATCAGGAGCGTGAGATCATTCGACCTGTGCATCCCGCTCGCGAGCACGTCCGCGATGACATCCCCTCCCACGTAACCCGCGCGCGATGGGAATATGAACGCTCTCGCCCTCGGGTTGATTCCAAGGTCGACCTCCCGCCCTTTCAGGCAGGGCATATGATATGCGACGGGAACATAGGGCTCCAGGCGGATCCGTCTGGTGTCAAGCCCGAGGAAGAAGTGGGTCATGATCGTGTTACCGGCTATCGATGCCGCGACCACGTCCCCCGCAGAGGGTCGCTTGCCCAGCTTGATGGTGGCCGATCTGAGGACTCTCGAGATCAGCTCGTTGATGGTATCCCTGGCGAGGACCCTGAGTTCGTCCCCACCCTTCTCCTCGCCGTACATCATCCGAGAGATCACATCCTCCCCTCGCGAAGTCTGCCTGTTGTAGTCCGATGCGGTCGCGATGACGCTTCCGAAGTGCAGGTCGACGAGGTCCACTACCATGGTCGTGGTCCCTATGTCGACCGCGATGCCGAGGAGCGTGCCAGCCCTGTCGAGAGGCTCAACCCGCGTGACCTCGTTGACGGGCTCGATCTTGGATATGGTCGCGGTGACCTTCCAACCGCTGGCCCTCAGCGCACCCGAGAGCTCGTTGAGCGTCTCCAGCGGGGCACAGAGGCCCATGGTCCCGAGCCCCCGGGTCAGCCGTTCGAAGTCGGCGATGTTGTCGTTGATCGTCGCCGGTGGCAGCTCGACGAATCGTTTGTAGACCCAAGGCTGGATCGGGTGTGGTATCTCCGCGACGCTCTTGGTGAGTATCTGGTGCCTACCTATCCTTGAGCGCGGCAGGATCTCCACCGTGAGGTCGCCGTGAACATAGCATTGGCAGCCGAGGACGATGCCCTCCGAGGCCTCGGCCTCGGTGATGAACGACGAAGGGGTCGCTTTGAAGGAGCCATTCGGCCTCATCTTGCACCTTCCGCACTTGCCCTCTCCGCCGCATACCGCATCGATGGCTATCTCCGCGAGCCTGCAAGCATCGAGCAGGGTCGTGCCCTCGGCAACTTCGACCGACACTTCGTCCGAGGGGAACGTGACTTTGAACCTACGCTTGGCTTCTCTAGCCACCTGGCACCAACCCGGAAGAGTACAACGTGTCAATGTTTAACAGTTGTGTTGTCATGGATGGTCGTTTTGGCGTTCGGCTAGTGGAATCAGCGGAATATTTGATTACTCGAAAGGGAGTACCTTACCACCTTAGGGGGATTGCGAACGATAGTCATAGGAGAGAGGATCAACGGCCAGTTTCCGCAGGTGGCGCAGGCCATCGACGGGAGAAATGAGAAATTCATACAGGAACTCGCTAGGATGCAATTGGACGCGGGCGCCGACCTCCTCGACGTGAACACGGGGCCCGGCAGGGATGATCCGGCCGGTGACATGGTCTGGCTGGTGAGGACGATCCAGGATGGCGTCGACGCTCGGTTGTCGCTGGACTCTCCCAGCTTCAAGGCACAGCAGGCGGGGCTGAAGGAGTGCAGGCACGAGGCGCTCATCAATTCAACGACCGCCGAGCAGAAGCGGATGGAGAAATTCCTACCGCTCGCCAAGGAGCACAATGCCGAGATCGTGTGCCTGACAATCAACGAGAAGGGCATCCCAAATACCGTGGAGGGAAGGACGGAGTTGGCCATGATGCTCCTGACCACCGCCATGGACCAGGGGATCAGCCAGGAGAAGATCTACCTGGATGGCGTCGTGCTCCCCATCACAGCTGCTCAGGACCAATGCCCTGTCTTGCTAGAGACAATCACCGCTCTCCGGGCGCTTAGCTCGCCGCCGCCGAAGACGCTCGTAGGCCTGAGCAACGTGTCGAGCGGAGCTGAGGAGAAGAGCCTGCTGAACAGGACCTACCTTGCGATGCTGCGCGGGAGAGGGGTCGATGCTGCGATCGTGGATCCGAACGACGAGGGTTTGATGCAAATCGCGAAAGCCTCCGACGTCCTCCTCAACCAGAAACTATATGCTCACTCATTCCTGAGGGCGTGAAGGTGGCTTCGATGCCTGAAGGTAGAGATCCTCACAAAGATGCAGCCGACGTGGCTTGGGCCGGGTTATTGAAGAAAGATCTTGCCGGACTGGCTGCAGACTCCGGAGGAAGCCTCAGGCCGGGGTCCAAGCAGATCGTGCTAAGGGTCCTTGACAAGGACTGCGTCATCGACCTCGAGGAGAGAACGATCTCCTATGTGCGCAGCGACCAAGGTCCGGTGAGAGGCGACCTTCGGATACTGATTCAGCACTATCTCGAGGGCTCCGGCAATGCGCAGCTCGCGAACAAGCTCGTGACCTTCCGGGAGTTCGTGGGGGGAGCGCAGTACTACAGCGCATTCAGGACAAGGACCATCGATTTCCTGGCGCGCGCTTTCGGTCAGAAGATCGAAGTGCTGAGACAGATCGGTGACGCGATCCGGGCAGAGCCCATGCACATGGGGGATGTGAGCTTCAAGACCTATTTCTTCCCCAAGATGCCGGTCGTCGTCGTCATATGGCTGGGGGACGAGGAGGTCCCCACTTCCGCGAATGTCCTCTTCGATGCGAACGCCGGCAAGATCCTCCCGACCGAGGACATATCTGTCGTGGGAGCCACGCTCTGCCGGTGGCTGACCAAGCTCGAGAGGACTTGAGCTGAGGGATCATCTCGAAAAAACCACTGGCCACTCACTGCGTGAAGGTCTCGCCCTTCTCGTATTTCTCCCTGATGTGCTTCAGGACTATCTCGCGGTCTCGCCTCAGGTGCGATTCGTACCAGACCTTGATCACGTCGCCGAGGACCTCGTGGTACTTCTTCTCCTCGAACTTGGTCACCGGTAGGTCTAGCAGCACGTACTGGGTGAAGATCCTCTTCCATCCTGCGTACTTGTAGTAGTGCTCGCCCTCGCAGAACTCGAATACCATCCTGAAGTGCATCAGGCTCTCGACGCTATAGTACCAGGCCTTGAGGGAGTCTCCGACCCTGCCCTGGGTCCTGTCCGTGAGCGCGGTATTGTCCAGGTCCCCGAACGGGAAATCGGGTTTGAAGCTCCATTGCTCGGGGAAGACGACGAACTGTGCTGGGAACGTTGCTGCCTGTGGGTCTGGGACCATGGAGAAATGCACGTTGATCTTGTTGAACCTGATCCAGATCCTGAAGAGGTCCTCGACAAGCGACCTGTTGATCACATCCTTCTGCGTACTCTGCTCGGCTAGATTGTCTGTGATCTGCACGGTCTTCTTCTCCAGCTCCTCGTCGAGCTGGGTGAACCAATCGGAATCGTCCTTCCCTTCGGCCTTAGGCATAGTACATCCCAGTGAGAGGGGATGAGATTACACGAATATAAGCCTTTGGTATTTATTTGAATCGTCTTCTAATTTTCTGGCTCCCCCCATTTTCAACGCTGTCCTCGTACGCGCGCGTGACGCCATCCCACAGCAGCGCCCGATGATGTTACAGAAGCATCCGACAGCAATCTAGATGTAACAAAAGACCCTGACGTTTGATAATATGGCTTCCATCTGGGACCAGCTGACAGATTTCCTGACCGCTCACTCGGGAGATCCGGCGACCTACCTCCTGACGCTATTCGTGTTCTCCATGGGCGCGGCCATCATCCTCCCGATCCCGGTGGAGTCCGCCCTCGTAGCGGTACCAGAGGAGATGCCGTTCATCATACCTGCGTTGGCTGTGGGCCTGGGGAAGGGGGTCGGCGCGATTGCCGTGTTCTTCATCGGCGCCAAAGTGGAGAAGGCCGTCCTCCAGTTCGGCAAGTGGGGCTGGTTCAAGTGGCTCCTGGACAAGAGCGAGTCGTTCGTGCGGAGGTACGGGTACTTCGCGCTCTTCGCCATTCTCGTCATTCCCTTCATGCTGGACACGGTCACGCTCTACATCTTCTCTTTGCTGAACAAGGAGGGGAAGCTCCTGAGACTGCGCTGGTTCGCGCTCGTGAACGTCCTGGCCGGGACAACTCGCGCGTCGATCATCCTCATCGCGCTCCGCCACTTTGGTCTGACACTTTTCTGAGAGCCAGCCCGGAAAGCTTTAAAACAGTTGACCTCCTTGATATCGACATCGAGGGTTCGAAGATGGAAGTCAAAGCTCCGGTAGCCGGCCTGCCGATAGACAAGGAGCTCATACTTGTGGTGGCGTTCCACGAGTCACTCGTCAGGAAGCACGGCGCGAAGCCAATCACGCTGAAGTTCCTGCTGGATTCTCAGAGGTCCGATGGCGTCGACGGCCACTACGAGGCCGAGTACGAGATGAGAGGCGGGCGCCCGCTGAAGCTGAGATACAAGCGCGTCAATAACGAAATGGTGATCAAGGTGGACAAGGGCCGAGGCCAGATGAGCTACACGATCAACATAGACCGGTGCGTCGATGAGGACCTCGTCCCGATCCCGACTCACGAGTGCGACGATCTCGTCTCCCACTGGGTGAGCGACTGAGCATCAAGTGATCTTCTGGACCGTTCTTATAGACAGGAGTCTGGAATCCGTATCCAGCTCGAACACCTTGTGCGGGATCGCGGTCATGCGCATCTTCAAAATGTTCAGGAAGTAGCGGATCCTTTCGGACGATTGGTCCGCCTTGATCTCGAGCACGGCATCGAAATCATGGGCCATCACGTTGAACAGGTCTTCCCGCACTCCTGATGGGAACGTGTGGAGGTTCAGCGTCTCGAACGCTCGCAGGTCCGCGAAAGCCCTCCTTCCCCATCGCATCACCTCGATCGCGCTCCTGGAGGTCAGGGTCCCAGCGACGTTCTCGCAGACCGTCCTCAGGCTCTTGAGGTTGCTCAATCTCTCGACGGCGGTCGCCAGGCCGTCCTGAAGCTTGCCCTCATCATCCACGTCCGTCACGGAGATGATCTTCTTCTGGACCGCCTGATCCACGCCCATCGTCGAGGTCCTTGTATGCATCGAGTAGCAATCCAGCAGCACGAGCTGATCGTTCGCGATCTGCTCCAGGACGTCGAACCCCTGGTGCTTGAGGCCGTTGATCACAGTCGCCGCTGGCCTGGAAAGGCAGCAGTATATCGCCGGATGACCCTGCTTGAGTCCCTCAGCGATGAACTGTTGCTGAAAATACTCCGTGGCGTTGCATGGTTCTGCCCGGAGGGCTATCGTGGAGTTGGTTGGGATCCCGCCCTGGATCAAAGCGTCCAGGCCAGGGATCCCGCTGGGTGTACGGGCGACTATCATGCATCGAGGGATTGGCCCAGTCGATATAAGCTCTTTACTCATGTGCTCGACTTCAGCGGTCGAACACGACCTCTTCCGGCCTGTCTTGCGGTCCCGGAGCCCTCAAGCGCAGGAGCAGCACTCCGACGAACACCAGCGCAACGCCGATGCCCTGCCATTCGTTGATCGTCTCTGATAGGACCAGGAATGCGATGACGACGGCCGCGACCGGCTCGATGCTGGCGACTATGCTCGCCTTGCTCGCCTCGACGTACCTCAGCGCGAACATTGAGACGACGAAGCCTATCGTGCTCGGGACGAGCGCAAGGAGGGATATCCAGAGCCAGGCCTCCCCTGTTATTGGGCGGCTGAACGGGGCAAATGGAAGGGCTATCGCCAGGAGACCTGGGACGGAGAGCACGGTCATGTAGAGTATGATCGTGTTGGCGGAGTACCGGTCCAGGAACTTCTTGCCCCACAGGTAGTACGCCGACGCCGCGATGGCCGTGTAGATGCCCAATGCGACTCCGAGCAGGTTGAAAGAGAGTCCCTCCTTGAAGCCGGCAGTGGCCACAAGGACTGCCCCGACGAACGTGAGCGGCAAGGCCAAGGCCTTCTGCATAGTCAGTCTCTCCCCGAGGAGGAATATGGAGGCGATCGTGACTATGCTCGGGTAGGCGTAGAGAAGCGTGACCGCCGTGGCAACGCCGGTGAGCTCGACGCAGATGAACCAGGCTAGCGAAAAGAAGGTCCCCGTCACCATGCTGAATGCGAGCAGTGGCAGGAAATCCTTCCTCTCAACCCTCAGCGATTTCGGGTCGAGGATGACCAACGCGGGCAGCAATATGGCCGACGAGAACAGGTAGGTTAGCACTGTGACCTGGAGGGCATCCGCCCCCTCGTTGATGGCGAGTATGGTCAGAGTGCCCGAGGTGGCCCACATGATCGCGGCGAATGCCATCATTCCATACGCGGTCTTCTTGGATATCTTCAACCGTTCAGGCCCCCACGCGGCAAGGGGTGTATGACAGGCCTCAGGATGAACCTATCCGTGTCCGACCAGCACCTGTGCGGGGGCAGGGTTATGACCAAAGCCACGAATCTTGCCACAAGTCCAGATGACCGTCCTTGGGAGGACTCTAATGAAAAAGTACTCAGAGCGTGCGCGAAGAGAGTTGGTGTCAGCGGTGGTACTGATCATCCTGGCAATCGTAATCGGCATCGCCGTGCTAGCTCCCTTGATGCCGGCCAGGGCCGTGACGAACCATGTCGTCGAAATGCATGAGTACTACTTCCTTCCACAGTTCACGACAGTAGCTCCAGGAGACACTGTCACATGGCACAATTCCGGAATAGCTCCTCACACAGCCACATCCAACACTACCGCCTGGCTCGAGGTCACAGTGACTTCTGGCCTGGACTCCGCTGCGACTGTCATGCCTATGACACCTGGGAACTACACATACATCTGCTCGTTCCACTTCGGGCTTCATAACAGCATGTGGGGTGCGATAATCGTGTCGACCGCAGTGCCTGAGTTCTCGAGTTCCTTCGTCGTTGTCGTAGGAATGCTCGTGATTGCGCTCGGATTGATGATGGTCCGCAGGAAGCTGTAGATTCTGGTCCGATCGAACCTCTTTCCTTCTCCGCCATCTGCTGTGACTGCTATTTATCAGGCACAAAGGTTTAGGTATACCTAAATCTATAAATCGATGAAGAAGGGGGCAAAAGAGGTGTTCGCGAGTTTCTTGATCACGCTCAGAGAGGGCATAGAGGCCGCTCTCATTGTCGGCATCATCCTTGGCTACCTGAAGAAGGTGGATGCGAAGTCGCTCGAGAAACCATTCTATCTCGGCATCGGCCTGGGGATCGTGGCTAGCATTGCAGTTGCCGCGCTGTTTGCCGTTTTGGCCGTCGAGTTCGAAGGGAAGCTGGAGATGGTCTTCGAAGGGACCACAATGTTCGTCTCGATGGCGATCCTCACGACCATGATCATTTGGATGAACGAGAACAGCAAGGCCTACTCGGAAGGGCTCAAGCAGAAAGTCGAACAGGCGCTGACCAAGACGAGAACCTTCGGGATGGCCTCGCTCGCGTTCATGAGCATCTTCCGTGAGGGGGTGGAAACCGTGCTCTTTCTCGGCTCTACCTCGTTCACCACAACTGGAGCACAAGTGATCCTCGGCGGGGTCATCGGGCTCATGGTCGCGTTCGTCCTGGCTATCGCAATAATCAAGTATTCAGCCAGGCTGAACATGAGGACTTTCTTCAATGTCACGGGCATCCTTCTGATCATGTTCGCTGCTGGCCTGGTATCCCGAGGGATATTCGAGTTCCAAGAGGCGGGCTATGTCGCTCCGCTCGTGGACCATGTTTGGAACTCCAACTGGATTGTCAGCGACCAAGGAGACCTCGGGAAGGTCCTCACCGCCCTGTTCGGATATGACGGGAGTCCTTCCCTCTCGGAGATTGCCGGGTACTTGCTCTACTGGCTCGCTGTGGCCGCCTTGATCTATCGAGACATGGCTGCCGCGCTGTTCAAGCGGATCGCTCGGGCTGTTTATCGGGTGTGACCTTCTTCGAGGTCCTCACCACGAGCAGAAGCACGGTCGCGACGATCGCAGTCAAGAACCCATAGGCGAAAGTCGCCCAGTGTCCGACGTTGTCCCACATATACCCCGCGAAGATCCCGCCTGGAAGCATGACGAGGCCCACCGACGTGTGGAATGCTCCCAGGGCCGTGCCCCGAAGATTGGATGGCACGACGTCCGTCACAAAGGCCTTGAAGACGCCCTCCGAGGTACCTTTGTATATCCCGAACATCGCGAAGCTTATAGCCAGGACCCACCACGAGTTTGCGACGGCCATCACAGCTGCCGCGCCAGCGAATATCAGGAAGGAGCCGATTATCACCGGCTTCCTCCCTCGATTGTCCGAGAGGATTCCCGCGGGGAACGCGACCAGGACGAACAACGCGTTATAGAGGACATACAGCAGGATAGTGTTGACCGTCCCGATGCCCTCCTCGTACGCCCTGAGGACCATGAACGCGTAACTAATCTCCCCGATGTAGAAGGTCAAGACCACCGCCATGAGCATGTAGAAAGGTCTGCCGAGCCGGCCGATGTCCTTCAGGAATGCCCCAGTCTGTCCGGTCCTTACCACTGCCTTCTCCCGGACGAACAGGAACAAGACCAACACTGCGGCCAGGGCAGGGAGAGTGGACAACAGGAATACAAGTCTGAATGTACCGGTCGTAATCGTGCTCGCCGCCAACAGGATCGGAATCACCAGTATGGGCCCGATCACCGCGCCCGACGAATCGAACGCCTTGTGCAGCCCGTAGGCCCTCCCGCGGTACTCCGGTGCTGTCGAGTCCGCGATGAGCGCGTCCCTCGGAGCGCTACGAATGCCCTTCCCAACGCGCTCGGTGATCCTGATGCCCAGGACCTGGAGGGGCGAGGTCGCGACTGCCAGGATCGGTTTGACCACCGTGCTGAGCGTGTAGCCGCCAGAGATGAAAGGCTTCCTCTTGGGGAGCCTGTCGGAGTACCATCCGGAGAACACTTTGACGAGGGACGCCGTAGTCTCCGATGCCCCCTCGATCAGGCCGATGACCAGGCCGCTGGCTCCAATGGCGGTCAGGAACAGGGGCAGGATGGGATAGATCATCTCACTGCTCATGTCCGTGAGCAGGCTGACCACTCCCAAGACGAGGACGTTCGTCGCAATGCCAGTAAGGAGTGCTTTCCTGTGCCTGCGCTGTGGATCTCCGGACGCCATCGGTCGAACCCCGGCTTCTCTAGGCATGCGCATTCAATCCGATGCTATAATCCTTTCAGATCGACGAGGGACGAGCGGGGGCAGGGAAATCCATATTACCAGCGTACCAGGATTCCCCCGCCGTGGACCTGATAACCGTCTTCGGTGTCAAAATGACATACCTCGCGCTCTCGGTCTTGATCGGTGAGGCGCTGGTGGGCATCGTGATCGCCGCTGCCATCGTCATGGCCCACATGCACAAAGGCAGGAACCATCACTGGATGATATTGGCCGCTTTCCTGGGCGACCTGTTGGTCGTGAAGCCGCTAATGATGTACAGGGTGTCCCAGGGTTTCTTCGGATCGTTTCCTTATCCGCACACTCCAGGGTTGCCGCACATTGCCCTTGCGATCCTCACCGCAGCGCTCGGCATCGCCAACATCTGGCTCGGTTTCAGGTACAGGGTCAAGAGCGGGAAGTCGAAGAACTTCTATCTGAATGCCAAAGGGGCGAGACACAGAATCGTCGGGACCGTGTTCGTTGCGCTGTGGGTCGCCACCATGATCTATGGCATCTGGATTTTCTATACAACATACATCGGGCCTCTCTAACGGGCTGGTGCCTGGAGATGCGGCCCGCTCAGTCTGGACCGGTCCACGGTGCACGGATGAGTGCCACGGGCACAAGCGGCGCTTTTCTGGTCAACAGGGCCCTCCCGATGCACGGTAAGTATTAAATCGGATGACTGGATATGCGCGACAATGGTCTCACGGGACAGGATAAACCGTATCATCGATGGCTACGACAAAGACAACCTTGTCATCGCCACGGCGTGCTCACATACCTCCCTCCAGATTTTCAACGGAGCGAGGAAGGAAGGTTTCAAGACGCTGGGCATAGCCATAAGCCAGAAGACGAAATTCTACGACGCCTTTCCGCGTGGGAAGCCTGACGAGTTCCTATTCGTAGACTCGTACACTGAGCTACTGGACCGCGAGGAGGAGCTCATCAAGAAGAACGTGATCCTCGTGCCCCACGGCTCGTTCGTGGAGTACATGACCCCCAAGAGCTTCGAGGCGCTTGAGGTCCCCACATTCGGCAACAGGCATGTGCTCGAATGGGAGAGCGACAGGGACAAGGAGCGGACGTGGCTCACTAGCGCGGGTCTCGAGATGCCCCATAAGATCGAGGACCCGAAGATGATCGACCGTCCGGTCCTGGTCAAGTACGATGGCGCGAAGGGCGGGCGCGGGTTCTTCATCGCGAAGGACTACCCGGACTTCAAGCTGGGCATAGACCATAATCAGAAGTTCTCGATCCAGGAGTACATCCTGGGGACTAGGTACTACATACACTTCTTCTACTCGCCGATCCGGACGGAAGGGTACCACCTGAGCAAGGGAGTGCTCGAACTCATGAGCATGGACAGGAGGGACGAGTCGAACATCGATGAGATGTACAAGCTCGGAGGCCAGGAGGAGCTCAAGAAGCTCGGCCACTACCCGACATTCGTTGTCACGGGGAACGTGCCCGTGGTGGTCCGTGAGTCCCTGCTCCCGAAACTGCTGGAGCTGGGGGAGCGCGCGATCGAGCGCTCCTTGGAGCTGTTCGGAGGCATGATAGGACCGTTCTGCCTCGAGTGCATCGTCACCGACAGCCTCGCGGTGAAGGTCTTCGAGATATCCTCGAGGATAGTTGCGGGGACGAACCCGTTCATATCCGGTTCGCCGTACTCGGACCTGTTGGAGCCTGGTGTCTCGACCGGCCGGAGGATCGCGCAGGAGATCAAGTTTGCGAAAGAACATGACCAGCTGAAGGAGGTCTTGTCGTGACGCAGTGGTTCTTCATCCTAGCGGACTCGGAGCTGGAGCTCATCCCCAAGGAGATAGTCAACGAACGGAGCATCCTCAACAACGCGCGCGCACGGGGCAAGGCGCCTGAGAAGCTGTTGCTCGATGCATCTCACCATCATCCCGCGTTCGCAAGGTTGCCGGATTCCGAGCGGCGAGGAAGGCCCGACATCGTCCACTTCTTCCTGATGCTATGCATCGATTCCGATCTATCGCTCGAGGGCAAGCTGCACGCCTTCGTCCACACCAGGAACAACGACGTAATCGCGGTCAAGCCGGAGACCAGGCTTCCGCCGCACTATCCGAGGTTCGTCGGCCTGATAGAGTCGCTGTACGAGCAGCGGGTGGTGCCGTCGAGGGAGAACGCCCTCCTGGAGCTGAGGAACGAAGTCCCGCTTGAAGTCCTCGTGAAGGCCCTGAAGCCCGATGAGGTACTCGTGCTCACGCCGGCCGAGCTACAGACTCCGCTTTTGGAGATCTTCGCTCCGTTGAAAGATGTGGAACGCGTCGTCGTCATCATCGGAGGCTTCTCCAAGGGGGATTTCAGGAGCGACCTGAGCAAGTTCAAGCACACCAAAGTCTCACTCGGCCCGAGGCTGCAGAAGGTGTGGACCGTGACCTACAAATTGTTCTCCGCGATCCAATACGCGGGAAAAGCGCCAGAGGCGAAGGTCAAGGATGCTGGAAAAGCGCCAGAGGCGAAGGTCAAGGATGCGGGAAAAACGCCCGAAGAGAAGGTCAAGGCGACAAAACCTTCAAAACCTCGTCGCGCTCCGAAGAAGAAAGAGGAATGACCTTTTTCCCGGAGACCAACCTGGACCTGCCCTTCCCCGTGAGCACCTTCCCGATCACTGCCGCCTGGATGCCCATCTTTCTGAGAGCCGCTACGTATCTCTCGGCGTCCGCTGGCTTGAAAGTCGCGAGCAACGCGCCGGAACCGAGCAGGCCTAGCGGATCGAGTCCAAACTTTTCGCAGATCATCGCAGTTTCCTCTCTTACGGTCACCTTGTCGAGCCAGATCTCGACCGGTCTTCCGGATGCCTGCGCGATCTCTTCAGCTCCCATCGCGACCCCACCTTCCGTCGGGTCGTGCATCGCGCTCACATTGAACTTCAAAGCCGTCGTCGCTTCGCGGACGATCGATAGACCAGGGTCGAAGAGGTAGTTCGCAGCTTTGTCCACGAATCTCGCATCCATCGTCTTCAGGAGTTCGTCCCTCCTTTCCCGCGCGATCAGGGCCGTGCCCTCGATGCCCGCGCTCTTTGTCATGACTATCATGTCGCCTGCTCTCGCGCCCGATGTGCTCACAGGCTGTGGGGTCTGGACTATCCCGTGCATGTCCCCGACCACTATCGGGTGGTCGATCCCCGGGGAGACCTCGGTGTGGCCTCCTGTGACCGCGATTCCTAGTCCCTTCGCCGCATCGGAGATCTGTTTCGAGATCTCCTCCACCAAGCTCATCTCGGAGCCCTGTGGGAGCAGTATAGTCGCCTGGAACCATGCGGGCATCGCTCCCCTCGTGACCACGTCGTTCGCGTTGATGTTGACCGCATACCAACCTATCAGGTCGGCTGCATAGGTGACGGGGTCAGTCTTGAGCACGAGCAGGATCTTTCCCAACCTTACCACTGCTGCGTCCTCGCCGATCCCGGGACCCGTGACCACCCTCGGGTCCTTCGCGCCTCGGTTCCTCAATATCCTCTTGAGCAATTCCGGGGGCAGCTTTCCGGTCCTGAGTACCATGACTCCTTCGAAAGCCTCCTTGGCCTAATAGTGTTTCTGCCGGAGGCTGGCCTGCGCGGGCGGAATGTCGAAACATGGACGTCAATGATTTATATCTGCCCTGACCTTGCGGGTGAGAGGCGACTTTGATGATCTCGGAGCGAGTGAAGCGCGTACAAGAATCTGGCACCATGAGGATGAAGGAACTTGCCGGGCAGAAGAAGGCCGAGGGGAAGAACATAATCTCCTTCACGGTCGGCGAGCCCGACTTCGACACTCCGAAGCACATTGTCGAGGCCGCGAAGAAGGCGCTCGATGACGGGAAGACGAGGTATCTCGACGCCCCTGGCCTGCCAGAGCTCAGGGAGGCCGTCGCGAACATGGAGAAGAACGACAACAACGTCCCCTGCGACAAGTCCAATGTCCTGATAACGCCGACCAAGCAGGCGATCTTCGAGACGATCTTGGCGACGATCAATGAGGGCGAGGAGGTCATCATGCCTGACCCCGCCTGGGTCACCTACGAGCCCTGCGTCCAGCTGGCCGGAGGCAAGGCCGTGCCCGTGGTCACGACCGACGAACACGAGTTCAGGATACTCCCGGAGAAGGTCGCGGAGCTCATCACCGACAAGACCAAGATGATACTCCTCAACTCGCCATCCAACCCGTGCGGGGCCGTGTCCACGCACGAGGACATCAAGGGCTTGGCCGATCTTGCGAAGGACCACGACCTGCTGGTGCTCTCCGACGAGGTCTACGAGAAGATCATCTTCGACGGCATGAAGCATCATTCCATCGCGGCCGAGCCGGGGATGTTCGACCGCACGATCACCATCAGCGGGTTTTCGAAGACTTACGCAATGACCGGCTGGAGGCTTGGCTGGCTCGTCGCCCCGAAGCCGATCTTCAAGGGCATCAACAAGATCCAGCAGCACTCGATAACCCATGCCGTCTCGTTCGCCCAGTACGGCGGACTCGCGGCGCTCACCGGCCCGAAGGAGCCCGTGAAGATGATGGTGAAGGAGTTCGAGGAGCGGAGGGACCTCATCATGAAGCTCATCAAGGAGATCCCGAGCCTGCACTGCGACAAGCCTAAGGGAGCGTTCTACATCTTCCCGAGGTTCGACCAGAAGATGCCCTCCGAGGAGCTCGCCCTGCTATTGATGGACAAGGCCGAGGTCGCTCTGACCGGCGGCTCATCTTTCGGTTCGGCAGGCGAGCAGCATCTGAGGATATCCTACGCCACGAACAAGAAGAACATCCAGGAAGGCATGGGGAGGCTCAAGCGGACCCTCGAGAAAATCTGATCCTCTGGGTCAACCCCTTTTTCTTCGCCACTTTCTTCTTCCTGACAACCCTCTTCCTTACTCTGGGCGCCGGTCTCTGCGGCAGCTTGTCAGGGTAGAGTCTCTCATAGATGATGAAGGGCGCGAAGCCCAGCGCCTTCCAGACCGCTTGCGCTTCGGGGTTCATCATCGCGACGCGTAGCTCTACCGTCTTGACTCTGTTCTTCCTGAACCACTTCAGAGCGACATCGAACATCTTGTTCGCCACGCCTTTCTTCCGGCGCTCCTCTTGCACATATGCGTCCGAGATGATGCCGAGCTTCCTCTCCTTGTAGATCGGGACGTTCGGAGAGAGCATGCAGAGCATGAACCCAACTATCTCATCCTCCTCCTCGGCGACGATCAGTTTCGTGCTTATCTCGGCGAACTTCTCGCGGAGGTACTTGGTCCAGCGCCTCTTGCTGTCCCACGCAAGGGCAAAATCGTCCGAGAGATCCGCATGATGACTGGCAAGCTTCTCCCAGAGGTTCGCGACCTCGTCCAAGTCATCTTCTGTGGCATTTCGGACCTTGATAAGAATCTTCTCGACCTGCACGGTATGTCTCCTTCGTGGTGAAAGCTAAATGCAGATGTCAGCTTTATAATTTGATTGAGATCGCAGACTTGAGGTCCGTTATCTGCCGGACCTTCCTGAGCACTTCCGTCGGCAGATCCTCGTCCAGCTCCAGTATCATCATCGCCGGCCCTCTTGGATTCGCCCTCGCGACCTCCATACTTGCGATGTTCACGTCCGCGTCGCCGAGTATGCCACCGACCTTTCCGATCATGCCCGGCTTGTCCGTGTGAGCGATCAGGAGGAAGTAACCTTCGGGCTCTATGTCCACCGGACTGCCGTTCACCTCGACTATCCTCGGACCCTTGTTGAGCGTGAGCGTCCCCGCGGTCGAGACCGAATCGCCGTTCGTCTTCAGCGATACCCTGATCAGGTTGTCGTAGTGGCCGGATTCCTCGGACGTTGAAGAGACCACATCGATCCCCCTCGACTTCGCGATCGAGAAGGCGTTGATGTAGTTCACGTTGAACTCCTCTGACAGCGGCTTCAGCAGTCCGGTCACTACGCTGGCGGCGATTATCCTGATGTCCTTCTTCGCGAGCTCGCCCATGCACATTATCTCGATCCTGCCGGCACTGCTTCGGCCCAGTTGTGAGGCGAAGGTGCCGAGCTTCTCCGCGAGCGGCATGTAGGGTGCGAGCTCTGGGTCGAGCTTGGCGGGCAGGTTGACGGCGTTCTTGAGCACCTTGTCCCTCAGGAAGGCGATCACCTGTTCCGCGATCTCCGAGCCGACCTCCTCCTGGGCCTCGTTCGTGGTGGCGCCCAGGTGAGGCGTGAGGATGATGTTCTGGAGCGCCGGGAGCTTGGACCCCGTCGGGGGCTCGCTCCCGTAGACGTCCAGCGCAGCGCACGCGATCTTGTTCGTCGCTAGCGCCTCGTGGAGGGCGTCCTCGTTCACCACCCCTCCTCGGGCGCAGTTGATGATCATCGCAGTTTTCTTCATCTTTTCGAGCTCGGCCTTGCCGATCATGTCCTTCGTCTGCGGCGTGAGCGGCGTGTGAAGCGTTATGATGTCGCAGTCCTGCAGCAGCATGTCCAGGGTCAACAGGCGAACGTGGAGCCTGGCGGCGACCTCGGGTGACACGAGCGGGTCGTACGCGACGACGGTCATTCCGAGCGCGGAGGCCTTCTTGGCCACCTCCGCGCCGACGCGGCCGAGTCCGACTATGCCCAGGGTCTTCCCCTGGACCTGCACGCCCTTCATCTCCTTCCGCTTCCACTCGCCCCTCTTCATCGATGCGTCCGCTTGCGGGATCCTTCGCGAGAGCGCGAATATGAGACCTATGGTGAGCTCGGCCGTGGACACGATGTTCCCCGAGGGGGCGTTCATGACCAGGACGCCTCTCTCCGTGGCGGCGTCCACGTCGATGTTGTCGACGCCGATGCCCGCCCTTCCAATCACTTTGAGTTTGGACGCCGCTTCTATGACCCTCCTGGTCGCCTTCGTGGCGCTCCTGACCAGTAGCACATCATAATCCTTGATGATCTTGACCAGCTCATCCTCCTTGAGTCCGGTCCTGACATCGACTTCGTACTTCTGTTCCTTAAGCATCTCGATGCCGCTCTTCGAGATGTCATCAGCGACGAGAACCCTCATCCAGCTCACAGCCTTCCGGCCCCAAAGGGCCAGAATAATGGGAACAGGACAACCAAGATATGAATCTGTTGGAAACGCAAGACTGGAAACGTACGGATATGTGCTACGGGCCGAGGTCCTCCTCCATCGCGGACGCGGGGGGACGACTGATAAATATGCTCCAAACGGATGCTATGTGGAAATCGAATGCCCGTTTGCAAGTGGAACACCCCCGTGGCCTGCAAGGTCGAGGATGCCTTCGAGTACATCGCCGAATGGACCAACCTCAAGGACTTCATGCCGATGCTCGTCGAGCTCAAGCCAGTCAGCCTTGTGATGTACGGACCAGGCCTGTCCCTTGAGGCGACGCTCGTCCTGGGCAAGGTGGAGATATCCACGACCTTGGACCTCGTGGAGTTCCTGAAGAACAAGAGGATC
>CALMQK010000293.1 GCA_937872085.1 uncultured euryarchaeote | reverse complement strand
AAAGCCGATTCGTTGAACGGAACCATAGCCGAACCATGGACGGTTCTCGATATCGAGGACGGCACGGAGGTTCGGGTTCGGCCCGATATCGGCAAGATGTACCGTCTCGAGGGGCGATACGATCCAGTGAATGGTGAGCCGATCTACTTTTTCACTTCCAGCAACCTGATCAGGACGAACGTCCCCCCGGCGTTGAGAGTGAAGGGGAAGGTCGCTATGTCGGATCCCCAGGGCTTGTATCGGTGATCCTGATGGCGTTCCCATTTCGCAATCCCGAACCACAGCCCTATCAGCCGTGCTTCGGCCTCTATACTGAATACCCAGCGTGCCAGCATTGCCCACACGCTGCCGAATGCAAGGAATCATGGGAAACAGAGATCGCGCCGCGGATCATGGCGGCCAAGATCTAGGGCGAACCATTAATTACTCTGTTGTTGATCAGTCCTTAGCATGGACGAAATGGCGGGGTTGGTTCAGCGTTCAAAAAGGCCGGTGATCACTATGAAATCCCCTCTTAACAGGGGAGCCATTTCCTCCAGAAATCGAACCACCCACAACTTTTGTGATCCCGGTCGCCTTGGTGATCCTTAATGACTGAACAGATACCGCTTGAGCCAGCTAAGCCGAAGTGTTTCGGGTACTATGATGATGGCGAACCCAAGTGCGAACACTGCCCCTACGAGAAGCCGTGCTTCGAGAAGGGCACGATCTAGCCTGAACATGGCTGGTATAAAACACCGCCTACGGAATTGATACCCCATTTTCGTAGATCGAACACACCGAGGGACTGCATCCACTCTCCTTCCCCAAAATACATATTACCCTTCACTGCTAGGGCATAGTCATGTCTAAACCGAAATCAACAGCGGGGTTAGATGATATCAGTGAGCTTGAGAAAGAGATGTTGCCAACAGAGGGGATCGTTTCAGTCACAATCAAGGGGTTCCCTCCTGGCCTTCTCATGAACAACCCGATTGGCATGATGAAAGATCGGGGGAAAAGCCGACGAAAGACCGAGATCCCGTCTCCTGAAGAGGAGGCAGAAGCGAAGTGCTATCGTGACGAGAACGGTGGTCTCTTCGTTCCTATGGAGGCGATCTATGGGTCGATCCTGAATGTAGCCGCGAACTACAAGATCGGCAAGTCGCGGGCAACAAGCTACATTGCGGGTGGGGTGAAGGTTCGACCATTGAGGATCCCCCTGAACCTCACGAAGTACGATATCGACATTCGCCCAGCGGTCGTCCAGCGGCAGAGAGTGATTCGTGCTCGAGCGTGGATCAAGGATTGGAAGATACATTTCTACATGATCTTCGAACCGAGTCTAGGGATCACGCCAGTGCTCCTCAATGATTGCTTGGTAGAATCCGGTAGGCGTGTGGGGATACTGGACTTCAGACCACAACACAGGGGACCATTCGGAACGTTCGTCGTCGAGGATTTCAAGGTGCTCCGCGAGGGCGGGAAGGTCGCTCAGGACTGATCACCATGAAGCACATTGCCATCGATGCGATTGGATACGATGAGAAGTTGTATCCTCGTCTCGGTGGCGTCAACTGGCGTACAGTTGAACGCTATCGAGACGCGATGAAGAGTGGCGCGAAGTTCCCACCAGTAGTGGTTGCGAAGATCAGGGGGGTTCGTGGGCCAGTCGTGCTGATCGATGGTTGGCACAGGATACAAGCAGCACAGGCGCTGAAGCAGAAAACAATCCTAGCTATCGTTCTGAAACCACTGACGATAGATGAGGCATATGCCGAAGCCGTCCAGCGAAACACTGAGCACGGCCAACCTCTCAGCTTT
>CALMQK010000292.1 GCA_937872085.1 uncultured euryarchaeote | reverse complement strand
TGTCTGTAATCGTTTCAACGATGGTCGCATACTCGTCCGCGCCGATCTTGTCGGGGTCGACCACGAGATCAATGTCGATCGAGCCGACGTGTTCGAATTCGCTGTCGGATGCACGGTGGTCGCGCAACAGATAGTAGGGGACCCAGCCGCCCACGAGAACCAATGCATCTGCATAGGATCGCAGGCCCATGGAGAGCTCCAGAAGCGCGGACCGAGATGCCTCGACGATCGGACGCGAATAGCTACTTTCGACTCGCTTCATGAGATTTTCCTAGAACCCCATCCTCCGCTCTCTCAGGAACCCTGCCTGCTCTCTCCCGCGCGCTGGATAATTGTAGAGGTCCACGTAGAGCTGGACATTGCTCACGACATTAACACCTTCGACTACCTGCAATCCCGTGAACACTCCCTCGTCATACGGTCTCACGAGGACGATGTTCCCACCCCCGTCCACGGGCTTCAGGTCCAATGCCTCGGTCCAGGCGTCCTCTTCTCCGTCGAAATACAGCCATACATCCTGGAAACGGACGAAAGGCGCGACGAACGACGCCCCCGCCATGAGGGTGAACGCATAGGACAGCTTCTTCCGCTTCGAGACTGACACCACCCTCTTCATGAGAGCCTCAGGCGTCCTCTCGAACGAGAAGTAGCTGGTGGTAGCGTTCTTGTCCATGCTCCATGACGACGCCCACGCGCTCAGGAGCTCCCTCGGCTTGACGAGCACCAGTCGCTTGGATGAGTCGCGTTCGACGAACCCCTTGTCCTCAAGGAGCCGTACCACCCAATACACTCCAGCGGGGCTCATCGAGCATTCTCTGGCGAGATCGGTGATCCGCGCGGGCCGTTTCGGGTCGAGGAGCAGTGTGCGGATGACGCGAGTGGCCTTGGGGGCAAACAACTGCTTCAGCCCTCGCCGTTCGGCCTCGAACGACCCTTGCGCCAAGCGATCGATCAGGACGCCCCCGAACCTGAGATAGATGTTGCCAAGGAGGTCGATGTAACCCACGCCCGCTGTTCTGCAGAGCTGCCGGGTGGTCTCGCCGACATATCTTGCGGCGAAAACGGGATAACCGTTGCTGACCGACCGCACGGATTGGCTGAGCTGCGTGATGGCTTGCGCAGCGAAGCGAGGTTCGCCCAGGGTCTTCACTTCCACCACAAGCCTCTTTGACTGCCTTCCGAGCCGGACATCGATGAGCAGGTCGGGCTGAACCCCTCCTCTTGCCCTGGGCAGAACCTTAGTCTTCACGATCTCTAGACCTTCGAGCAGTCGTGGCAACTCTGAGACGAGCCGGTCGATAGTCTCGCGTTCGTTCGATGGAGATTTTTCGATGGGACTCATGTTTTTAACAGTTGCTAAACAACGAACATAGTACTAAAATCATTCCCTCTAACGACCGGGGGCCGGCCCAAGTGAGAAGAGGATGTTCTTTCGAACGGAATTGTGAAAAGTGCAGACCCTGACCGGATTATTACCTGTGCGTACCAGGGCGCACCATGACCAGCCAGGACTTACCTGCACTGTTTTCATCGCAACGGCTCCTAATAAGGCTTTCGTGTGGATGTAGCCCAATCATCTCGTCCTGAATCCGACGATTTGACTGTCCAACGATCCGCCTATGTAGAACACGCTCGATTGGTTCAGCGTCTCTGAGATTGTCTCATTCGAGACCACGACGACCCCGAACGGGAACTCCTGTGCGCCCTTGGTGCTCCAGGATTGCTCGAGCACATAGAATGATGACTCGTTCAGCTTCAGGCCTTCTTTGAGATCGTACGGTAGCCCACGCCCGTACTCGAGGTCGAACAGCCTCCAGCCGGTCTCGCCCAGCCGTTGGTCGGAGGTGTAGCTCGTCACGTTGTGCTCCGAGAACCACTGGACGGCGTCGTACTCGAACCAGTAGGTCTGGTTCTCGACCCCGAACATCTGCTGGCTGCTGTAGGCCACGGGCAGGGTCGATGCGCAGACTATCACGAGGGAGACGGCGGCCGCGATGCCCAGCCTCTTGGTGTTCTTGACGAGGAGCGCGAAGCCCAGGCCGACGAGGATGGCGAACGCGGGCATCAGGAAGTCGAACGTGCGGTAGATGGTCAGCTGGGAGGTGGCGTCGTTCGAACGCAGGAAGGCGAACAGGATGAGGGAGAGGGGGCCGAGGATCATCGCCAGGAGAAGGTCCTTGGACGGGCCCCTGGTGCGGAGGACGAGACCGGCGCCGCCCCAGGCCGGGACGACGAGGATGAGGTAGGCCAGGAACGGGACGGCTATCAGTGATGCGGGTCCCGGGAGGCCCGGGAAGAGCGGGTGGTAGAAGTTGTAGACCATGATGATGGCGCCGATGATGGGCACGGAGAGCTCGATCGGCAGCTCGGTGATGGGTTTCTTGCTCACGGATATCCTGACGGCGACGATCAGGACGAGGAAAGCTACGGCGATGTACAGGTAGAGGTCCGTCGAGGGGGAGAGGTAGTCCAGGTAGGGGAGGTTTATGCTGGTGTAGTAGAAGATGGCGAGGGTCCACATGCCGATGACGGTGACGGCGTCGAGGGCGTCGCTCGGGCTGAAGACCCTGGTATCTTTCTTGGACTTGCTGGCCAGGTCGAGCGCGACGGCGAAGGTCACGATCACGTAGCCTACGACCGTGATGAGATGATGCGTGAAGACGAACAGGAGGAGTGAAGAGGTCATCAGGAGGCGGTAGGAGGGGGAGCGCCTGAGGGGGAAGGAGTAGAGCACCAGCCCGAGCAGGACGAAGCCCATGGTCTCCTTCCAGGTGCACCCGGCGGAGAAGACGAAGGAGCCGACGAGTGCGAGCGAGAGGGCGGAGGCGAGGGCGCCCCGGCTAGAGGAGGGCCAGTGCTGGCGGAAGATTAGGAAGACGATGAGGACCGCGATGGCGCCAAGGATGGATGCCAGTAGCTGGGCGGAGACGAGTGGATCGAGGCCGAGCGCGGAGGAGGAGAAGGCGACGAAGAGGCCGAGGACGGGCATGTCGGAGACATAGCCTTGAGAGACGGAGGACGAGGGCGGGAAGTCCAGGTGATGGGAGGAGAGGATGGTTTGGGTGACTTTCAGCTCGCTGAGGCCGTCGATGTTGTACGGAAGAGGGGACCACTGCTGGGACATGCTCCGGACGGTGAGGGCGGTCAGCAGGACGACAATGAGTGTTAGAATGGCGAAACGGTATGAGCGCGTGTCTGATGGCCTCCCTAAGAGCGGGCGTGCGTCGAAGCCAGTTGTCAGGATAAAAAGGTTCGGTGGCGCGGACCGTGCATGAGGTGACCTCCTGAGAAGGAGGTTTCCGCGCGATTCTAGAAGGCTACTGGCGCAAGCAGATTCTATCCATCTGGAAGAAATTGGATATCGTCTTCGGCAAAGTTTAAAAGCAGCCCTGCTAATTCATTGCCGCCAACAGGGTTTTGGGATTAGCGAGAGGACTGTTGCTGATCATGATGGGACGCATCCTGGGCGGACGAGGAAACGGTAGATGACTGAGAGTTCGAGCCAGAAGACCACGGCTGTGATCCCCGCGTACAACGAGGAGAAGACCATAGCGAGCGTAGTCAGCGGGGCATTGAAGCATGTCGCTGAGGTCCTTGTCGTTGATGATGGCAGCGTGGACAGGAC
>CALMQK010000291.1 GCA_937872085.1 uncultured euryarchaeote | reverse complement strand
GCCTCGAACTTGCCCTTGGCCTCATCTCTCATGATGACCTCCTTCTTGAAGTTCCTCGCGGTGTGGATGTTCGTCAGGAAAGTGTTCCCATGACCGACCTGCCTGGTGACGTCGAGGGCGACCTTATCCTTGCTGATCTCGAACTTGGTCATCTGGAGCCGGACATTCTCCCAGACATATGAGTCGATGACCGCCTGCTCAAGAGAGAATCCCTTCGCGTTGTCCATGGCGCCTATCCCGCCCTGCATGTCCGTGCCGGACATCGTGCTCAGCGCGATCCCCAGCGTCTCGCTGAAAGTGTGCGGCACACCTGGTTCGTCAGTGTCGTTGAGCCCCCAGTCGCCCACCATGCACGGGAGTCCGTATCTCTTCGCCATCTGGGCGAGGCCCGATGCGATCAGCGGCTGGTTGGCGCACTCGTAGAAGATCATGCCGGTCCTCATGTTGACGGGGGTCGAGGATGAGCAGTAAATCGTGCGTGCTCCTTTGCTAGCGACCTGCCCGATGACCAGGCTCGCGAGGTTCTCGCTGTTGCCGTTCACGAGAGTCCCCGCGATCGTCACTGGCGCCGTCCCGCCAGACAGGGACATCGTCATCGTCGTGACTGGCACCCCCGCCTTGGCGAACTCCACGAGTGCTTCGACCGCGTCATGCTCGAACATCAGCGGCGCAATCGAACAGTGGATGACCGTGAAGTGCGGCTTCTTCTTGAGCGCGTCAACGCCTCCTGCTATCAGTGCTCCGAGCTGCACCTGTGCCCGGGCGTCTTCAGCATTGAAGATCTCGACGCCTTGGACATGCTTCGTCGTGTTCTGGAGCGTCGTCCAAAGCTCGTGAAGCCCGTGCGTGAGCGGATTGACATCGGTGGCCGTCAGGTTCGTCTGCACGTAGTCCGCCCCTGTAAGGGCGTCTCCCAATCGGGCGCAATCCGCGATGTCCCTCACGGTCGAGTCGCGTTTCTTCCCGGTCTTGATGTCGATGATGTATGTTCCCAGACCCGTCGTCCCTTGGTAAGGCCACGAACTGACAGGTATCCTCATGTCGTGCTTCGAGTCCCTTCCGTGAAGGGTCATCTCCTTCGGGACGGTCTTGAGAGCCTCTCTGACCATGCCCTCCGGGATCTTCGCGACCTGAGTCTTATGGTCAACCCTGGCCCCAGCTTTGTCGAGCATCTTCAGGACCGTCTCGCTCTTCACTTTCACCCCGATGGTCTCGAGGCACTCCATGCTCTGCTGGTCGATCAGGTCTTCCTCGCTCTTCTCCAAGAATCTCAGTCGCGCAACCGCCACGCAAACACCTCCTCAGCAGAACTGCCGAGTCTGTCGGCACCCTGAAGCGGATGTATATGAAAAGGGTTTCTCTCTTCGAAACACCGGAAGAAGATAGGCACGGGGGTCCTATCCAGATGGTTAGAGGGACATTTGTTCTATCG
>CALMQK010000290.1 GCA_937872085.1 uncultured euryarchaeote | reverse complement strand
ACGACACTACTTTTATTTCACGAGCGACCCGCGCTGCAAGGTCAATGTGCCCACCGCCGAGAACGTGGGCGAGATCCGTAGTTCGTGGCAATATGTGGTGTGTTGCGGATCCTTCGTTCGCACCGATCCCGCGAAGCTGGAAAAGCAGCCACCTGAAGATCAGATGCCATCGCTGGGATCGTACACAATCGAGAAGGACGCCCCCGTTGCCACTATCACTTTTGACGAGATGCCGTTGATTTTCAGACAAACCATTGTTGATCAGGCCACCCCGCAACCCCCGAAGCGCGAACCCAAGAAGTGGGACAAGGAAGGACCACAATCGAAGTTGTGGGCACTCACCCTGAAGGATGTGATCGGGGACTACCCCGAAGGGCGTAACTTCCCTTCGCCATTCCATGGATCGGAGGGCGGCATCAACACCACCGTCTCGAACGGACTCCTACATTGTTGGCGGCATAAGGTATCGCTGACTCCGCTCCAGGCGTTGGTCGTGAAGGCTGGGATCATGGACTGCATGACCGCGGGCGATGGCCACAAGGGCAGCTCCGTAGCCCCATCCACCGTCGACTTCAAGAACAAGGAGTTCGTGGTTACGCTCTGGGACTGGGCCAAGAAGAACCAGATCTTGCCGCAAGATGATATCCACCCGTTCGGAGACGATCAGCCAAAGAAGAAGCGCGCCAAGGGCGAGAAAAAAGAGAAGGAAGAGGAAAAGCCCCAGACCGCGTTACGAATGGTGGGCACGAAGGTGTACCGCCAGATCGTCGACGAGGGCGGGCGCAAGGTGTTCGCTGTGTATGATCAGGCCACGCAAGAGCTCACCGAGGCCGATTCGATCCCGGAAACGAAGGAGATCCCTACGCAATCGCTCAAGGGCGTGACGTTCCCGCGCCGCCTGGCGCCTTATGGAACGCCGCTCCTGCTCTACCAACGCCTCAAGGCGCGTGTAGATTACGCGTCTTGCCAGAGCGGCCATAAGAACGCAGTGTTCTGCCTCTGGATCATGTATCATGGCTGCATCCCGCCCAGGAAACGGCATAACCTCCAGGTGATCCCGATGGGACCGGCTGGTACAGGCAAGGGGCGATATGTGGAATTAGCGAAGTATCTCGGCGACCGCTCGCGTGTGACCACCGATCCTACATTGGCTACCAGCTACCGCCTGAACGCGATGCTGAACGGCGGCCTGGATATCCTGGATGAGATGCCCGACGACGCTGATCATATCGAAGCCTACGTGCGTGGCAGGTACGATCCATTCAATGTCCAGCAGAGGATCCTTGACCCCCATTCCACCACGGATATTGCGGGCTTCGAGATCGCTGGGCCGACTCTGGTAACACGCAGACGCGCCTTCGTGGATGATGCCAACACCGACCGTGGGATCATCATCAAGTGCGAAAAACCCGACGACGATGTGCCGCTTGAAATCATAGAACACGAACCCGATCACGAGCTTCAAGATCAACTGGCCATGTTCTGGTCTGAACATTACAACGACGAGAAAAATCTGCTGCCGACAGAAAAGGAGCTGATCTACCATGGCGGCATCGGCGGGGACACCATGGATTGTAGGCTACAACTGGCCGCCACCTACTTGAAGAAGCTCGCAACCGTGATCGGCGGCGAGGCCACCAAAGATCTGGAGGGCTTCGTCGAAGAGCAGGAAAAAATGCGGAAGGAGCTCAAGAGCACAACCCCCGAAGGCATGGCTGTGCGCGCAGTGTGGGATATCATCAACGAGCACGCGGGGGCGGGGTTCAGCCACACCATGGAATCGAAGAGCGGCAACCGAACGGCGGTTGTTGATACGCTAGCTTGCGACCACCGAGGTGTCTTGAGCGTGATCTACCTGAAGCGCATCACAGGCGACGACCATGATGCGAAGATCAAGAACGTGGGGATCAGCTGGCAGATGATCGGCTATCGGGCTGGCCTTGGCCGTGAACAACCCAATGTGTTGCTTCAGCCATATTCGATAACGAGAGAGAACGCGGGCGAAAACCAGAACCGCGTCAAGACTATCGGGTTTCACATTCCAGAGCTTGATTCCGCCTTCAGAACATTCATTCCTGATTACAAGCCTGACTGGCCGGATATACTGAACAACGGCCACAGCATCAATCAAGGATCCTTGGACCAGCTGCCC
>CALMQK010000289.1 GCA_937872085.1 uncultured euryarchaeote | reverse complement strand
TGTACGATCACGATTGAGCCTGAGAAGAAGGGGTGGTGGGGCATAAGAGAAAGGGCGCGCTATAGGTCCGGTCAGTTGCTGAACTGGATCGACCAGTGACAGCCGATGATCTTCCTTGGTCCGTTCAGATCGCCCGGCTTCTCCTGAGTTCTAGAGACCCACATCATCGACGTCGAGTGAGATTCACCGGCCTGTGTCGACTCGTGGTTACAGTTCCCGCTTCAGGATGGAAGCGATCCTCTTGCCGGTGTCGCCCTTGCCGTACGGGCACGGCTTGAACGACACCTTGGGGTCGTCCGCGAACCTCTTGAGCTCCCTGAGCACCTTGACGGCGTTCGTCCCGACGACCTTGCTGTATCCCGCCCGGACCGCCTCCGGCCTCTCGGTGGTCTTCCTCATCACGAAAACCCGCTTCTTGATGACCGGGGAGCAGGCCTCCTCCTGTATGCCGCCAGAGTCAGTCAGGATGAACCTGCAGTTCTTCATCAGCACGAGCATGTCCAGGTATCCCGCCGGGGGCAGTATCTTGAGGTTCTTCGCTTTGTCGAGCTTCTCCCTGAGCAGGTACTCCCTCAGCCGCAGCTCGGTCCTTGGATGGAGGGGAAGCACGACCGGGTGCGGGCAGTCGGAGATGACCTTGACCATCTCCGCGAGCACCTCGGGGTTGTCGACGTTCTCGGCCCTGTGCAAGGTTGCCAGGATATAGTTGGCCCAAGGCACGTCCCACATGACCTTGGGGTTCTTCATGGCCTTCGGAAGGTACTTGATAGTGGCGTCGATGACCGTGTTCCCCGTCTTGAAGACCTTGCCCCAGACATTCTCGCCCTTCAGGATCTTGACCGAGTCATCCGTCGGAGCGAACAGGTAGTCCGAGGCGTGGTCCGTGAGCCTCCGGTTGAGCTCCTCCGGCATCCTAAGGTCGTAGCTCCTCAGCCCGGCCTCGACGTGCCCGACCTTGATGTGCCTCTTGATCGCGCCTATCGCGCCCGCCAGTACGGTGTTCGTGTCCCCTTCGACTAGGACGCAGTCAGGCCTGGGCTCGGAGAACTCCTCCTCGAACTTGACGATGGCCTCTCCGATCTGCTTGCCAGGGGGGCCGGAACCGAGGCCGAGGAACTTGTCGGGCTCTGGCAGCTCGAGCTCCTCGAAGAACACCTTGGACATCTTGTAATCATAATGCTGGCCAGAATGAACGAGTCGGGGCTCCATCTTGGCGCTCTTGAGCGCGAAGTAGACCGGAGCCATCTTGATTATCTCCGGGCGCGTGCCCACGACCACCGCTACGACCATCTCGGGGATGACGCAGATACTCGACCTTAACTGTATCTCCCGTCCGAGGCTCAAACATGGGCACTCCTCCTCGCTTTTATGCTCCGATTTGCGAGAAAAAGGCCTGATTCGTACGCTTCACCCGTTTCCCAATCCTTTGACAATATCTACGCGTAGCCCCGCGATTGGTCGGGTAATGAATTAAGTATTCGCCACGGCGAATCAGGGATAGAGGAAATCAAGAGCCGGCAAGGGTGCGTCCACGCGCGTTCCGCAGATGAGCACTGCATCCTTGCTCGGAGAAACAGACGGAAAGGAGGATGATCGATATGGAAGCGACCACCGAAAGCAAGTTCGTCGGCCTGCGCAAGTTCAACGGAGCCATGGGAGTGCTCCATCTCATTCAAGCAGCGCTGATACTCGTTCTCAGCAACGCCTATGCGCTTCCGGTCACGACGACATTCCTGCATTTCAACGCGGCCACGAACAAGATGGTCTCGGTGACCGACACTATCGCGAACATCCAGCTCGCCCCGATGATCGCCATGTTCCTGCTGATCTCCGCGATAGCCCATTTCTCCCTCTCGACATTCGGCTACAAGTGGTACGTGCGGAACCTGAAGAAGGGCATCAACTACGCAAGGTGGTACGAGTACACTTTCAGCTCGTCCATCATGATCGTCGTCATCGCGATGCTCTGCGGGATCTACGAGCTTTCGAGCCTCATCCTCATATTCTCGCTCAACGCGACCATGATCCTGTTCGGACTGATGATGGAGCTGCACAACCAGACCACTGAGAAGACCGACTGGACGGCCTTCATCTTCGGGTGTTTCGCCGGGTTCATCCCTTGGCTCGTCCTTGGGATATACTTCTTCGGTGCGCTGCTGCCCGCGGCTGACAAGGTCCCGACGTTCCTGTACTTCATCTTCTTCTCCCTGGCGATATTCTTCAACATATTTGCGCTTAACATGGCTCTCCAGTACAGGGCGAAGGGAAGATGGAAGGACTATCTCTTCGGCGAGAGGTTCTACATCATACTGAGCCTAGTTGCCAAATCGGCGCTGGCGTGGCAGGTCTTCGCTGGAACCCTGAGGGGCGCGTGAACACTAGAGACCAGTTGCAGTCGGTCCAAAGCGGCGAATCTTTTTAGCCGTGTCCCCCGATGAGCATGGCGCAGGAGAGAGCTCAAATGAGGTACTTCGTAACGGGCGGAGCCGGGTTCATCGGCAGCTTCGTCGTGGACCGATTGGCGAAGAGGAACGCCGTGACGGTCTATGACAACCTCAGCACAGGCAGGGAGGAGTTCATCTCACCCCATTTCGGAGAACCCTATTTCAAATTCGTGAAGGCGGACCTCCTGGACATAGGGACACTGTTCAGGGAGATGAAGGACCACGAATCGGTCTGGCACATCGCGGCCAATCCGGACATCAGAAAAGGGACGGAGTCGACCAATGTGGACCTCGAGCA
>CALMQK010000288.1 GCA_937872085.1 uncultured euryarchaeote | reverse complement strand
CTGGTTACGCCGCATACATCCCCAAGCTCCGGATCAAGAGGGATGAATACACGAAGGCGTGGGGCTCGTGCTCCGCTGCTGGGGTGAACGAGAAGTCGGTCTTGGGCTTCGATGAGGACCCTCTGACGTCGGCCGTGAAGGTCTCGAAGAGGGCGCTGGAATCCGCATCCCTTGCTCCGGAGAAGATCACCAGGTTCGCTCTGGCGTCCACGTCAGCTCCATACACCGAGAAACTGCTCTCAGGGACGGTCATCGTGAGCGTCGGCATCCCTAACAATGCGTTCTCGACCGATCACACGACTTCGACACGTGCAGGGACGGAGGCGTTCCTCGCGGGCGTCGAACACGTGGTAGCCAACCCTTCAGGAAGGGCACTTGTGGCTGCCGCCGACGCGCCAACTGCAAGCATGTGGGACCCGATCGAGCACGCTCTGGGTGCTGGAGCGGCTGCGTTCGTCCTCTCCAACGAGAACCCGATCGCGGAGATCGAGGGGTGGAGCTCGTACGCGAGCGAATACTTCGGAGAGAGGTTCAAGGAGCGCGGCGATGCGAAAATGCGGGACATCAATGTCAAGAAGTTCGAGGAGGGCTCTCTGATAACGAACACGACCAAGGCGGGTGGCGCCCTGCTCAAGAAGCTCGGCAGGAAGCCTGAGGAGTACCAACATGTGGTCATCCAACAACCAGACGCGAGGGTCCCATCCACCGTGTCTGCCAGGCTGAATTTCACGGATCCTCAACTAGCCACCGGATTGGTCTCGAAGTTCCTTGGAGACCTCGGTGCGGCTTCCACGCCCGTCGCATTGGCCGCGGTCCTGGATGTCGCGAAGGTGGGGGACAAGATAATGGTCATATCATACGGCTCCGGAGCCGGCAGCGATGCCATCAGCCTCAAGGTCGTAAGCGACAGGAAGTCCCCGTTCAAGGTCCAGGAAGAAGCGGACAGGAAGGAGTACATTGACTATGTCAAGTACCTCAAGCTCAAGGGAGCAATCGTGTGAGGTGAGATGAATGGCACATGTTTCAGTCCCGATGTATTGGCGCACGATCCCGCAGCGCTACGGCATGATGGGCCAGAAGTGCAAGAAGTGCGGGCAAATCAGCTTCCCGCCGAAGGGCGTCTGCAAGCACTGCAACGAATCCTCTGAGTTCGAGGACATCAAGCTCAGCGGCAGGGGCAATGTGCACACGTTTGTCCTCATCAGCTCGGGAGGGGCTCCGCCAGAGTTCGCCGAACAGGAGAAGGCCGGGGGACAGTACCCGGTCGCGATCGTGGAACTGGCAGAGGGCCCGAAGGTGATCGGCCAGATGGCCGACGTCGAACCCAAGGATGTCAAGATTGGCATGCCTGTCAAGACCG
>CALMQK010000287.1 GCA_937872085.1 uncultured euryarchaeote | reverse complement strand
AAGCACATGCGTGAGGTCGAAGAGGTGGTCATCGACGGCCACCGCCAGGTTCATCAGGGGATAGACTCGGTACTTCTTTCCGGTCCTCGGATGTGGCGTGTCATCTATCCGCAGGCCGACGAAGTCCCTGATGGCTGGGTTCGGATGCTCGAGATCCGTTTTGACCATGACCGAAGCCTCCTCCGGCTTGTACGACCCGTCGAACATCCTATTCCATCGGGCCATCTGCTCCGATAGAGGTTGCTCGCGGTGAGGGCAGGGCAGCTTCCGGTTCTTCAGCTCCCGCCAGTCGTCTGGTTTGCATGTGCACACATACGCCTTCCCCATCTCGAGGAGCTTCTTGGCGATGTCGTAGTAGATCTCGAACCTATCACTCTGGATTACCGTTTTGTCTATCCGGACGCCCAGCCATGCGAAATCCTCTGGGATCGTGCGGTAGCCGTCCGGGTCGATCCTCGCAGGGTCGGTATCCTCGAACCTGTCGTAGCAGATCCCGCCATACCGCTTCACATACTCGTCGTTGAGGATGCCCATCCTGCTGTGACCGATGTGCAGCGGTCCTGATGGGTTCGGAGCCATACGCATCCTCACCTCGCCCTGCACGTTCTTGAGGTCCGGAAGGCCCATCTCCCTGACCCTCGATTCCTTCACCAGAAGCTCAGGAGACTCGCTTTCCAGCGCCTTCCTCTGATCCTCCGGGGACATCTTGTTGATATCATCGACGACCTTCTTGGCGAGGACTGTGACCTCCTTCGCTTTGGGCCTGAGCTCCGGATTCTCGGCCATGACCTTTCCGAGAACCGAACCCACGGTCGCCTTGCCCTCGAACTGAACGGCGTTCTGGAGTGCGTATTTCCTGATCACTAGCTGTATGTCCACGGGCGACTCGATTGGCTAGTCAATACAATAAAGTTATGACCGGAAATGGACGGACCGCCACATACGAAAGACTAGAAATACGGATTAACTCATCCATCAGCCAGGTGTTCAGCTGTCGGTTAGGGAGCTGCTCGGACAATTCGACGAAACCATCGTCGTGAAAGGGCACATCTCCAGAGAGCTTGAGCTCACCAAGATCCTTTTCAAGGAGAAGACCAAGCCGGTTCTCTTCGAGAACCTCGACGGTCACAGGGCGATTGGGAACCTGTGGTCCACGAGGGACAGAATCGCGAGAGCCATGGCCACCAACCCCAGGGAACTCACGACCAAGATGATGCAGGCGATGGACTCGCCTTCGACGCCCCAGGAGATTGACAACGCTCCATTCGAGAAGAACATCCTGACGGACTTCGACCTCAGGGAGTCCGCGATCCCGAAGTTCTACGCCACAGACGGCGGCAGATTCGTGACTGCTGGCGTGGTCGTCGCCGAGCAGGATGGCATCAGGAACGTCTCGTTCCACAGGATGATGGTGATCGGAGAGAACAAGTTCGCGATGCGCGTGGTCCCCAGGCACCTGTACGCCCTCCATAAGAGGGCTTTGGCGAAGGGAGAGGACCTGAAGATCGCCGTCGCCATCGGCCTTTGCCCTTCGATCATGTTGTCTGCAGCGATGAACCTCGAGTTCGGGAAGGACGAGCTGACGGTGGCGAATTCTCTCCGACAGCTGTGCCTTGGGGAGCCAGTCAATGTCAGGAAGATAAGGAACGGGCTGCTGGTCCCGGCATTCGCCGAGTACATCTTCGAAGGCAGAGTGACGAAGGAGGTCCATGACGAAGGCCCCTTCGTGGACATCACGGGCACCGTGGACCCCATTCGGAAGCAGCCAGTCGTCGAGATCGATAGGATATATCACCGCGACAACCCGATATTCCAGATCATACTGCCTGGTGCGGACGAGCACTATCTGATGATGGGCATGCCGAGGGAGCCGGTGATCCAAAGGACCGTCGGCCTGGCCGTTCCGGAGGTGCATGCCGTCAGGCTCACAGAGGGCGGATGCTGCTGGCTGCACGGGGTGGTTTCCATCACGAAGCAGAAGGAAGGAGACGGCGTGAACGCGGTAATGGCCGCGCTAGGGGCACATCCCTCGATGAAGATGGTCACGATAGTAGACGATGACATCGATGTCTTCGACGATAGGGAGGTCGAGTGGGCCGTCGCGACGAGGTTCCAGGGGCACAAGGGGCTTGTAATGATAGAGAACGCCCGGGGAAGCAGCCTTGACCCGAGCGCGGACGAGACCACGTCCAAGGTGGGCATCGATGCCACGAAGCCGATAGGCGGCGAGGGATTCGACCGGGTCAAGCCGGTGTGAAGACCTTACCTGTATGGTAGCCTAGCAGGTTGGCCAAGAACTGTTATATATCGTCGTTCCCTAGCTCAATCCGAGGCTACACATATGATCAACGTGACTCCCAAGGCCACCGAGACGATCCAGGCGATCATAAAGGAAGCAAAGAAGACCGACCCCATCAGGATATTCTTCGCCGGGTACTCCTGCTCTGGACCCTCGTACATGATGGCTTTCGACAAGAAGAAGGAAGACGACATCGAAGTGAAGACGGACGGCTTCAAGCTCATCTTCGAAAAGGGTATCGAAGAGGAGATGAAGGACGCCGTTGTGGATTCAGTCGACACGCCGGAAGGACCAGGGGTCGTAGTGCGAGTGAAGTCCACTTCGCCATCCACGTGCACATCCTGCGCCGGATGCCACTAGGTTCGTCGGGCCAAAGAAAAGATTCATACCCTCGATGAGTTCTCAATGGCCCGTGTTCATCGAACACGAGCTCATCAGACCCGGGATCGTCGAGCAGAGGGACTATCAGACTAACATAGCAGCGGCAGCCCTGAGAGAATCGACCCTGGTCGTCCTGCCCACGGGCATGGGCAAGACCATCATCGCCTTGATCGTCATAGCCGACACACTGCTCAAGAAACGGGGCAAAGTGCTTTTCATGGCTCCGACCAAGCCGTTGGTCGAGCAACATTCCACGTTCCTCAAGGAACGCCTTCTGAAGTTCGTGCCCACGATGTTCACGGGCGAGGTCCCCCCACGCGACCGGAAGGAGCTCTGGGACGAGAGCCGGTTGATCGTGTCCACACCCCAAGTCATAGAGAACGACCTTGAAGAGGGGAGGATAGGCCTGGACGAGGTCGACCTCATAGTCTTCGACGAGGCGCACAGGGCAACCGGGGACTACGCATATGTCTCCATCGGCAAGAGGTACTCCGAGAGTGGGAAGCTTGCCATTGGTATGACCGCTTCCCCAGGCTCCGATGTCGACAAGATCGCGGAAGTCTGCGAGAACCTGGGCATTACGGACGTCGAGATCCGCTCGGAGCTCGACGAGGACGTCGTGAAGTACACCCAGGATGTCCAGACAGAGTACGTTTCTGTCAATGTCCAGGAAGGCATGTCCAAAGTCACATTCCTGCTCAAACAGATAATCGACGAGCAGATCTCCAAACTCCGAGGCTGGGGCTTCTTGGACCCGAAGAAACCCGCGACGACCCGTGACCTGCTTGAAGCTGGGAACGTGATCCGGGCGAGGCTTAACTCCGGAAGGAAGAACTTCCAGGTGTTCAGGGCTGCGAGCACGCAAGCCCTGGCGATGAAGATCAACCACGCCGTCGAGCTGGCCGAGACGCAAGGTAAGGGCGCGCTCGAGAACTACTTCGACAAGATAGTCAAAGAAGGGGCCGTGAAGGGGGGCTCGAAGGCCTCGAGGGACCTGGTCAAGGACTCAAGGTTCCAGCAAGCGAGGACCTTCCTCTACGGCATGGAAAGGGACCACCCGAAGCTGGAGAAGATAATCCCGGTCCTGAAAACGCAGTTCCTCTCAAAACCCGATTCCAGGGTGATCGTCTTCACCCACTACAGGGACATGTGCGATACAATGACGCAGACCCTGGAGAAGGTCGAGGGGTTCCGGCCAGTCAGGTTCGTCGGCCAGGCGAGCAAGGGCGAGGATATCGGATTGAACCAGAGAGAACAGAAGGAGATAATCGAGAAGTTCCAGTCGGGGGAGCACAACATCCTCGTCTCCACCTCGATCGCGGAGGAGGGCCTGGACATCCCTTCGACGGACCTGGTCGTGTTCTACGAACCAGTGCCATCCGAGATACGCACCATCCAGAGGAGGGGGAGGACTGGCAGGAGGCGCGCGGGAAAGGTCATCGTCTTCGTCACCAAGAACACCCGAGACGAGGCTTACCTATATTCTAGCAGGAAGAAGGAGATGCAGATGCGGCGGGAACTGGACTCCCTGAGAAGAAGGCTGCGCGTGCGGAGAGGCCTTCCCGAATTGCCAGCGGCGCCGCGTGCCCATCTGACCCGTCTTCAGATGACCGACATGATGAAGCCCGAGTCACCGAAGGAAGAGCTATCCCGCACGGTCTCTGAGAAGAAGGGGCAGAAGTCACTTGGTCATTTTCCCGAGAAGGGGAGCACGCTCGTCGTATCAGCCAGGGTAGGGAGGGCAGGACTGAAGGACGCGCTCGCCGAGCTGGGTTTCGTGACCGAGGTGAAGGATATCGAGAACGCGGACATCATCATCTCGAAGAGGGTGGCAATCGCTTTCAGGACAGTGCAGGAGTTCATCGAGGGGATCTCGGACAGTTCTATGTTCTCGCACCTGGCGAAGCTGAAACACGGGTACCTTCACCCGATACTCATTGTCCAGGGGAAGGCTGAAGGAGAGGGAATCGCGGCTGGGAACGCGGCGGTCTACGACGCGCTGAGCTCGCTCCTGTCGGAATACCAC
>CALMQK010000286.1 GCA_937872085.1 uncultured euryarchaeote | reverse complement strand
AAGAACGACGGGCTCGTCACAGACAGTCTCCTGCGGGACGGCGACCTGAGCATTGTCTTCAGGGCGACGGTCGATTCCGTGTCCGAGTCGATCATCAACTCTATGTTCAAAGCAGAGACGATGGAAGGGAGGGACGGTCATGTCGTACCAGCACTTCCGATCGAGGAGACTCTTGAGATCCTCGAAGCACATGGACGACTGCGCAGGGGCGCCTGACCGGCAGATACCTTTTTCCTCGACCATATCCATCATCGGCTACCGGCGACAAGCGGTCGCGAGGCAAGGGCGAACATGGCAGCGGTTTTGTCGGATCTGTCCGGGAAGGTCAGCAGAGCGGTCAAGAAATCCGAGGTCGAAAGACTCGTCAAGGACCTTGTGAGGATACCGAGCCACTCCGACGTCCCTACCCGGGAGAAGCGCGTGGCCGAGTTCCTGAACGAGTATCTTGTCTCAGAGGGCATAGCTTCCAAGCTCCGCACCGTCCAGAAGGACCGGCCCAACCTCATCGCGGTCATAGGTGGCTCGGGGAGCGGTAAGAAGCTGATGCTGAACGGCCACACTGACACCGTCCCAGCATATGACATGGACATGCCCCCTTTCACCCCCAGGGTCGTCAAGGGGAGGCTGTACGGAAGGGGTGCGCTCGACATGAAGGGCGGACTGGGGGCGATGGCGATGACGCTGGTCGGGATCCGCCGGTCCAGAATCAAACTGAACGGCGACTTGATCCTCACTGCGGTCATAGGCGAGGAACAGAAGAGCGAGGGGATGGAAGATATCGTGCTCCACGGGCCGAGGGCGGATATGGCGATCGTGGGGGAGCCCACTGACATGGAGATCCAGCCTTCGCATCGAGGTTTGGAGTGGCTTGAAGTCCATTTCTATGGAAAGGCCGCCCACGGTGGGCAGGCCGAGAAGGGGGTGAACGCCATCTCGATGGCCTCCAGGTTCGTCCAGAAGGTCGAACAGGATCTGATGCCCCGACTACGGGCGAGGAAGAGCCGAAGCACGCTTCCGCCCACGCTGAACCTCGGTGTGATCCAAGGCGGCCAGCAGCCGAGCTCGGTGGCGGACCATTGCGTGATCAAGATCGACCGTAGATGGGTCCCGGAGGAGAACCTTCAGCAGGTCTTCGAGGAATTCTACGATCTGTTCGACAAGTTGAAGGCCGAGGATCCGAAGTTCAGGGCGGAGCTGAAGCGCGACCCGTCCAACATGCTCACGATGACACACGTGCCGAACGTGGTCAGCGTCGCCCATCCAGTTGTGAAGTCCCTCGGGAACGCGGTCAAGTCCGTCACTGGCAGATCCGCGAAGTTGACGAGTTTCTGGGGTTGGACGGATGCGGCCCTAATGACTCATTTCGGAAAGACCCCGACCGTGGTGTTCGGCCCTGGGGGGGCCGGAGCCCACGCGAAGACTGAATACGTGCGCACGGACGACCTTGTGAAATGCACTAGGATCTATTCCGAGGTCGCATTGGACATCTGCGCGCGGGATCAGAGGAACTAACCGACCCGAGGCGTGTGCCTGAGGACCAGGCCGGCTCTCTCCTTGGTGTGCTGGCCGTTCTCGATCGTGACCGCCCCGTTGACCAGGACGGACACTATGCCTTCGGGGTAACGATGCGAGTCCTCGAAGGTGGCCATGTCCCTTACCTTCAGTGGGTCGAATATGACTACATCCGCGGCCATACCCTTCGCCAGGATCCCTCTGTCGAGCAGGCCGATGCGCTTGGCAGGTATGGATGTCATCTTCATGATCGCCTCGTGAAGCGGGAAAAGTCCCTTCTCGATCGAGTACCTCCTAAGGACCCTGGGGAACGTGCCGTACGACCGGGGGTGTGTGGCTGATTTGCTCAGCGGACCGTAGGCGGATTCCGACATTCCATCGGAGCCTATGCATGCGAGCGGATGCCTCATCACGGTCATGACGTCGTCTTCCGATATCTCGTGGAATATCGCCGATACGTTCAGGCCGTCCTCTATCATCAGGTCGAACGCGGTCTCAGTGGGGTCCTTTCCTAGCTCCTTGGCGATATCCGCGACGGACCTGTTCTCGAACCTTCTGTTGGAACCATGGGAGAGGCCTTGGACGACGATGTTCTCCCATCCATCCTCCATGACAGTGTTCTCGAACTCGTCAGATCGCGTGGAGAACGTCTCCGCGATGCGCCTCCTCTCATCCGGGTTTCTGAGCCGGCCCAGGATGGCCTCCTTCCCACCGTCTCTCGCCCATGGTGGAAGAATGGAGTCGAGCGAAGTGTTCGATGCCGTGTAAGGGTAGACATCGAATCCGACGTCGATGCCTTCTGCCCGAGCCCGCTCGATCATCTTTAGCGTCTCGTTGACCATCCCCCAGTTTGGCTTGCCGCAGGCCTTGTGATGGGATATCTCGACGGTGGTCCGGGCCTCCCGGCCGATCCTGATGGCCTCGGCCACCGCCCTCACAAGAGTGCCGCCCTCGCCTCTGATATGGCTCGTGTAGATCCCACCAAGAGACGCCGATGTTGATGCCAGCGATATGAGCTCCTCGGTCGAGGCGTAACATCCGGGCGCATAGATCAGTCCTGACGATAGTCCGAACGCCCCTTGCAACATCGACTCCGTGAGAAGGCCATTCATCTTCCTGAGGCTCTCGGGATCGGCCTTCACGTCCTTTGTCCCCAGGACGCACAGTCTGAGGGTCTCTGCGCCCACGAGGGTCGCGACATTGACCGAGGTCCTGAGGTTGTAGAGACGCAGTAGGTACTCGTCGATCGAGGACCAATCGATCTTGACTTCGAGGTCTCGCGCAGAATCCACGAGGACTTCTCTAGCTGCCCCGATGAGCGGAGCTGCTGAGCCTCCGCAGTTGCCCACGAGCTCGGTCGTTACCCCCTGCCTGATCTTGCTCTCGGCAAGAGGATTCTGGAGTAGGTAGAGGTCCGAGTGCGTGTGGATGTCGACAAACCCAGGGCAGACCATCATCCCTGTGGCGTCGATGACCATCGACGCCTTGGACGCCTCGGACGGCTTGAAGAGGCCTGAGATCCTGGAACCCTTGATCGCAACGTTCAACTCAGCAGAAGGAGCCCCAGATCCATCGGCCACCATGCCCCCCTTTATGAGAATGCTATCCAATCGGTTCGGTCCCCCGCAGCTGGTCGAGTTAGAATCCTCAGCTTCTTATTTAACCATTGTCCGGATGGACAATCACGATTATAGTCTGTCCTGCGATAACGGTAGTTGATGAACCACGAGATCAGCTTCGCGAAGTACCACGGCTGTGGCAACGATTTCATCCTAAAGGACGAGATGACTGGACGGAGGACCCCTGACAAGGTCCGCAGCAGGATCGCCACCGTGTTGTGCGACAGACACTTCAGTGTCGGGGCGGACGGCGTCATATTCATCGAGAAAGCCTGGGGGTCTGACGGGTCGATGAGATTGTTCGAACCCGCTGGGAACGAAGCTGACATGTGTGGTAACGGTTTGAGATGTGTCGCGGCCTTTCTCATGAAACGTCTCGACAAGACCGAAGTCAGAGTGCTGACGCGGGACGGGGTGAAGCTTGTGAAGCGCGTGGGGTCACGGTATCGGGTGGACATGGGCCCTGTTCGGACGGAGTGCCAGTACCTGAGCGAATACGTCAGCGATGCGAAGACGGGTTCGGCGGACCTGATGAAAGTCCTGATCTCCGTCGACGAGCGCGTGTTGAGGTGCTCGATCGTGAACACGGGCGAGCCTCACATAGTCGTGCGATCAAAGGACTTGGGCTCAGAGGATGTCCGCAAGATAGGGGCCCTAGTCAATTCGGATCGTAAGAGGTTCCCGAAGGGTGTGAACATCAATTTCGTTGAAACCGTCGGCCCCAACGAAGTGAAGGTCCGGACATACGAGCGCGGGGTGTACGACGAAACGCTCGCATGTGGCACTGGAGCAACGGCCAGCGCAGCCGTCGCGCTGCAGCAAGGCTGGGTGAAGAACCGGCGCGTCAATGTCGCTGCGGTCGGAGGTTGCCTCACGATTGAGCTGGCAAAGGACGGCAGGGCCTACATGACGGGGCCTGCGGAGATGGTGTTCGAGGGCAGAGCGTCGGTCGAGGCCTGAGCAGTCGGCCTATTCCTTCATCTTCTTGAGAACCTCTTCCGCCACCTTCAGCGTCTGGTCGACATCCTTCTCGGAGTGCTCGGTGCAGGTGTAGAACGGCTTGTCAGGGTGGAGGTGCATGCCTCGGGCCATGAGCCCGAAGTCGAGCTTCTGCCTGGTCTTCGAGTCGCACTTCGTCACATCCCTGTAGTCCGATATCCTCCCCTTGGTGAACACTATGTTGAAGGTCGAGCCGGGACCGATGGCCTCGGCCTCGTAAC
>CALMQK010000285.1 GCA_937872085.1 uncultured euryarchaeote | reverse complement strand
GTCTTGGACGGATGCATAGCTCAGAATGACGATCCCGATGACCAGGCGGAGTGCGTCGATTACCCACTTATCGTCCACGCGAATGGATTACCCTGTCATTACTTAAGGGCTGTGCACTTGCCAGCAAGCCCAACGAAAGGGTTAAATGACAATCTTCGATTAAGCTGCGAGCAACCAATGAAACCTCTGAGATGTCTTGCCTTGCTGTCCGTTTCCATGGCGTGTTTCGCCCTGGTCACATCGAATGGTGCCAGCGGCTCGAGCGGCATCATCCTGGAAATGGTAGGTCCCGATCATCAGGAAGCCAATGCGGGCGACTCGGTGGTGTATCAGTGGTTCGTCTACAATGGTTACAACTCATCTTTCCTGCTGGAGGTCTCGGCAGATGTGACCTCCGGCCCCGGCTGGACCTCTGAGTTCAACAAACCGATCACGGTATTGAATCCCGGGGCTAGCATATTTGTGAATCTCACGGTCAAGGCCAGCAGGGATGTCGACACGACAACCGCCAACCAGACCGTGTTCTTCTCTTTCAAAGACCTGAACAACTCAGCCTTCACTCATCTGGACATAAGCAACGCGAAGACCGACATGATCCCGACCTGGGGGGTAATAGCACCGGGCAAGAACAAGCTGCTGGGCCAGTTCGAGAACCCGCTCCCGTCGCCGTTCGACAACAACTACGGCACATTCGCACTGAACGTGGGCATCTGGGCTGCCATCGCATTGTTCTTGGCGTTCGTGATCGGTCCTGCGATGAAGTTGGTCACCCAGAGGACGAAGACAGATTTGGACGACAGGCTCTTGAAGGTGATTCACAAGCCGATCTTCGTTCTCGTGATAGTGTTCGGCCTTGTGAGCTCACTCACGATCCTCCCGCTCGCGGAGCACGAGGTCGGGATAATCTACCAGGCCTACTGGATCGTCCTGATCGCCATACTCACTTTCGTGGTCTACAAGCTGTTCAAGGAGATCGTGGTCCATCTCGGGAGGAAGTGGGCGGAGAGAACGCAAGCGGAGCTCGACGATGTTCTGATACCAATCCTTGACAAGATCGGCGGACTCGTCATACTCATCTTCGGTGCGATGGCAACGCTCAGCTACCTGCACTACAACATCACATTTCTCCTGGCCGGAGTTGGCGTCTTCGGCCTGGTGATCGCGTTTGCGGCGCAGGACGCACTATCCAATTTCTTCAGCGGCCTGACATTGCTCCTCGACCGCCCATTCATCGAGGGGGATTACATCACGTTGTCGTCTGGCGAGCTTTGTCGGGTCGAGAAGATCGGCGTCCGAAGCTGCAGGTTGTACGACGTGTTACAACATGACTACATTGTCCTTCCGAACAACAAGCTCGTGAACGACAAGATCGTGAACATGAGCGAGCCCGACGAGCGGGGCGTTGTCGAGGTGGGGGTGAATGTCGCTCATGGGACCGACATCGGGAAGGTGGAGGAGGTCCTGACAGAGGTCGCCGCTGGCAACCCGGACGTCCTCGAGGAGGAGGGCAGGGAACCAGCAGTAAGGCTATCCAACTTTGGAGAGTCGGCATTGGAGTTCAAGCTCTTCGTATGGGTCAGCAACTTCATGATTAGACCGCGGGTCGCTCACGAACTCAGGAAAGAGATCAACAAGAGGTTCGCCGAGGAAGGCATCGAGATAGCCGTGCCCCAGCGGAAGGTATATCTCCAGGAAAGAAAGGAATGAGGATTGTTGGGTTCGAGCCGACTTTCTGGTACTGCGGGTCGGGTGCGAGCAAGTGATGAGGTTGGAATCGGTACAGGATCTCCCTGACCTTTGGAAAGAGACCTACGACCTAGTGGCGCAGGTTCCGATGGGCAAGGTCACGACGTATGGAGCCGTGGCGAAGGCACTTGGAGACATAGTGGCGAGCAGGTTCGTTGGTCTTGCGATGAGCAAGAATGACGATATCGTCAGGGTGCCGTGCAGGCGCGTGGTCCAGTCGGATGGGCACCTTGGGGGATATACCGGAGGCGGCACCCTCAAGAAGAGAAGGCTGCTGCGTAAAGAGGGCGTTGAGGTGAAGGGGATGGAGGTGGCCGACTTCGGGAATGTCCTTTTCACGGACTTCAAGACGAAGAACCCCAAGCCTCTAGTAGAGATCAAGAGCCGGCAGAAGCGTCTGAAGAGTCACCTCGTCCTGAATGAGTGCAAGGACGAGATCGAAAGGGTCGCCGGGATCGATGTCGCCTACGATGGTTCACGCGCCTATGCGGCGATGGTCACGCTCGACTACAGGACCCTCGACGAGGTCGATCGACGCGTCACCGAGGGAGATTCCGAGTTTCCGTATGTGCCCACGTATCTCGGTTTCAGGGAGATACCCCTCATAGCCCCTTTGATGAACGACATCCCGAAGGGCACGGTCATCATGTACGACGGCAATGGCACCCTGCATCCGGAGGGTTTCGGGATAGCCAGCCAACTGGGTGTCGTATTCGATGTCCCGGTCGTCGGTGTGGCCAAGAAGCTGCTCTGCGGGAAAGTCTCCGATCGAGTGGTGGGCGGGGCTCGCGAGGTTGTCATGGACGGAAATGTCATCGGATACTCCCTTGCCAAACCTGGTCAGAGCAGGCCAGTCTACATCTCTCCTGGACACAAGGTCTCACCGGGACAGGCACTGGAGATCGCGAAGCACACTTTGAGGTCCCGGGTGCCGGAGCCGGTCAGGATGGCCCACATCGTGGCCGAGGCAGCAAAGCGTGGAACAAGTCACAAATAGCCGCGCATCCTACTTCGTAGCACATGCGCATCTGTGTCTTCGGTGCCGGAGCTCTTGGAAGCGCCCTTGGAGGCATGCTTGCAGGAAGGAACGATGTCTTCCTGATCGGCAGGAAACCCCATGTCGAAGCCATCCGAAAGCGAGGGCTCGTCCTTCAAGGGGATATGAGCAGGACCGTCAGGCTCCCGGCGTTCACCAACATTTCTCGTGTAGCTCCTCCTGAGCTGCTTCTGATGACGACTAAGGCCTACGATACAGGGAGCGCTCTCATGAAATGCCGTCCCTGGGTGACTGGCGAGACCGCCGTGCTCACCTTGCAGAACGGCATCGGGAACCTCGAGGCACTGAGGGGATGGAAGGGCCGCAGGGCCTTCGGAGGGACCACAACCTTGGGTTCGACCATGGTGTCTCCCGGGAAGGTGAGGATTTCGGGCTTGGGCAGGACCATGATAGGCTCGGAGTTGGACCCAGATTACTCCAAGAAGATAGTGGGAGTCTTTGCCGAAAGCGGCATCCCTTCCCGCTTCTCCGAGAACATGATGTCCGAGATGTGGGCGAAAGCCATCGTGAGCGCCTGCATAAACCCCATCACAGCGATCCTGCGCGTCCCCAACGGAAGGTTGCTGGAGAGCAGGGCAGTTTCACGTCTGGTCTTGGAGGTGTCGAAGGAGTGCGAGCGGGTCGCGAGAGCACATGGGATCGAGTTACCTCAGTCCCGCATGTACCCTCGTGTGCGCGCGGTGGCACGGGACACCGCCAGGAACCTCTCGAGCATGCTGCAGGACGTGATGAGGGGAAGTCGGACGGAGGTCGACCAGATCAACGGAGTGATCTGGAGGCTGTCCGAGGAGCATGGGCTGGATGCGCCGCTCAACAAGACCATGGCTGCCATGGTCCAATCCTTAGAGGGGACTTGCAGTCGCAAGGTTAATATTGGGACATGATGCATCTCTGACTTGTGATAAGATGGTAGATGTCAGGGAATTGGCAGGCAATGCCAAAGTGCTCAGGAAGAAAGGCCTGGGCGTTCGAGAAATCGCCGACGAGTTGCATCTCTCAGTTGATACCGTCAACTATCTGCTGGAGTACGGCTACGAGGGCCTCCCGCCGTCAGATGTGAAGATAGGCTGGAGGTCAGTCGGGGTCTCCGGGTACCGCGTGGGAGTCATGTCGGAGCTGATGGCCGACATCGCGCTCGAGGAGCTCATGAAAAGGGGCGTCGATGCGGATGTCGTCCTGGGCGTATCTATAAACGGCGTGCCATTCGCCACGATGCTCTCGGAGCTCATGGGGATCGATTTCGGGGTTTACAGACCGCATGCGGAGAGCGAGTCGGGCGGTGCGTTCAGCTCGAACTTCGCCAGCGTGGGGGACGGAAAGAAGATCATAATCGTGGATGACGTTCTCAGTACAGGCCAGACGATCAAAGGGGCGATCGCGGACATAAAGGAGGCCAAAGGGGTCCCCGTGCTTGTGGTCGTCATCGTCAACAAGAGCAGCCTGAATGAGATAGAGGGAGTACCTGTCCGCGGGATTATCAGGGCCAGGTCGCTTGGCGGGACAATCCTCGGTGGCTCGGGCAGCAAAGGGTTCCCATACGGGTAGGCGCTCAGAACTTCTTGGCTGAGGCCCTCAGGGCCTCGACCACCGGCATTTCTTTTCCGAGCATGAGCCTCTCGAGAGCGCCTCCGCCCGTGCTGACATAGGATATCTTGTCGCGGACGCCGAACTTGTTGGCCGCAGCGCTGGAATGTCCACCGCCCATGCAGGAGAAAGCCTCGGATTCCGTTATGGCCTTGAGCATCTCGAAGGTCCCTTTGCAGAATTCCTCCTTCTCAAAGACTCCCGGAGGACCCGACAGGAAGACGGTCTTCGAGAGCATGACGATCCTGTTGAATCCATCGATGCTCTGGGTCCCTATGTCCATCACACCGGCATCGTCCGGCAGCTTTTCGAGTGCGAACTCCTTTCGAACGCCGTCGATCCCGATCGCTCCGTCCACGGGAAGATGTATCTTGGCACCGTAAGTCTGAAAGAGCCTTTTGGCCCTGTCAGCGATCTCGGGCGTGATGTCCTTCTTGGCCAGCCTTTCGGTCTGGGTCCCGATCTTCTTGCCCAGGATCCAGAGGAACGAATACCCTGCAAGGCCAGCGATGACAATGTTGTCCACCGTAGGGCGCTCCGCCAGTTTCTCCATCACCGGTAGTGCGTCGACGAACTTCGTCCCTCCGAAGATGAATGTGGATGGCCTCTCCGGTTCATGGAACACCCGGGTCAGGGTCTTCACCTCGCCCTCCATGAGCCTCCCTGCCGCGGATGGAAGCACCGCCGTGAAACCCACCAAGGACGCATGGGATCGGTGAGACGATGCGAAGGCATCATTGACGAAAAGATCGAACATGGGGGCGAGGGCCTTGACGAGCTCAGATCTCGCGTGCTCCTCAGGAGCCCTATTCTCTTGCTCTTCTGGGAATTCTCGGACGTTCTTTAGCAGGATGCATTCGCAATCAGACAATCCTTCGATCGCATTCATCGCGTTCCTTCCGAAGAGGTCGTCCACGTACTTGACGCGCCTCCCGAGGTACTGCGTGAGGAATGCGGCGTGCTCGGTCAACGGTATGAAGTCATAGTCGCCCGGCCTGCCCTGATGCGCCAGTATGACCGTCTTTGCGCACCTGTCCATGAGCTCCCTGACGGTGGGCACGGAGGACCTGATCTTGGAGCCATCGACCAACCTGAGGGTCCTCTCGTCAACGGGTGAGTTGATATCGATTCGCAGGAGGACGCTCTTGCCCCTCACGGAGAAATCATCGAGTGTGTGGAACCCCTTCCCGCTTATCGTGCTGGTCCTGGTAGGGAGGCTCCTGCCGGTACGTGTTGTCGGTTCTAGGCAACCAGAATCGTCCTCATTTGTTTCCGCTATCCCAGTCCCCCATCGCCCATCGCAGGACCCGCACTTGGTCCAATCTTACCTGCACTGTACCAGATTGGACGTTCGATATAAATGGCTACCGAACCTAGAGCGATAGAAAGTATTTAGAGGGGTAGAGCATAGTGGATTCGAAAGGATTTCTACCAGGTTTTTCGAAACTGGGGTTCCTGCCGGATGTGTTCGATTTGGACGGAGTTGAGCTGAACCGACTGCTAGTCAAGGACATCATGACATCGAAAGCCACATACGCCAAGAAGGGCGAGACGATCGCTGAAGTGATCTCGACCATGAAGAACACCCGGCTGAGGGAGCTGCCGGTGCTGGACGGAGACAAGCCGATCGGGTGCGTCACGTATAGCTCGTTCCTCACACGACGCCGCCTTCCGTTCACTTCGAAAGTCGAACAGTTCATGCAGCCCTGCCCGCGGATCGAGGAGGACATGCCTCTTACGAGCGCGACCGAGGAGCTGATCTCGTCGGGCGTGAGAGGGGCGCCCGTCGTGCGCGCGGGGAAGGTCGTGGGATTCATCTCAAGGACCGACATCATCAAGATACTGCCTCAAGTGGACGACCTCAAGGATAGGAAGGTCGCGAGTTTCATGACCGCGAGCCCGCAAGCGGTCAAGGACAAGGAGACCGTCAGGAAAGCCCAGACCTTGATGAAGACACTCGATGAGAAGGTCGTCCCCGTCGTCGATGACGAATTCAGGTTGATCGGCGTGATCGGCATGACCGAGGTCATGGACACTTTGTGGTCTTCCAGGTCCGGCGCGAAGGTCCCGGGGGTCATCTGGGGAGGTCACGACAGGGACGCTCCTGAAGTGATTGTCGGAAGCGTGATGTCACGGCCCGCGATAGCCCTGACCGCCAGCAGCACGCTCGCACAGGTCGCGTCCACGATGATCAAGAACAACATCTCGGTCGTGTTTGTTGTTGAGGGTGAGAAGCTGGTCGGCGTCGTGTCCCAGGCCGACCTCATGGAGCAGGTCGTAAGTCTCAAGCAGAAAGAGGGGGTCTATGTTCAGATCACCGGTCTGGAAGAGGGCGACCCCGATGTCTACACCGAGATGTACAGCATGATCGAGAAGGTCATGCAGAATGTGAACAAGATCGATCCTCCTCTGATGTTCACGATACACGTGACCATGTTCCACCAAGAGGGGTTGAGGTCGAAGTACAGCCTCCACGGGAGGCTGTCAACCAAGCGGAAACTGTTCTTCGTCAGGTCTGTCGACTGGAGCCTGCTGAAGGCCCTCAGCGAACTGCTCGAGATGCTGGAGAAGGACGTCAGGAAGGAGCACGACATCAGGCTCACGTCGAAGAAGCACACGCCGACGAACCGAGATGGGTCCTCGGTAGAGATGAACCCGCGTTAGAAGTCCCAATACTGCGATGCGATCGATTTGCATCGGAGTATCGTTGGCCGGCCCAGGCAGCTGTTGTCTATGACGTCCGTGAACTCCTGGGGCACTTCAACGCCATCGGTGGCGCCGATCACCCCGGCCACGACCTCGGAGAGCGCCGGTATATCGTACCCACCCTCTAGCATGAATGTTATCCTCTTGCCACAGATCTCTGAGAGTCTGACGAGCTCGGCCGCTTGCCTGAGATGCCCCTGCGACGAAAGGGTCAGGGACGCGAGCGTGTCTCTGTAGTGTGTGTCGACGCCCCAGCTGACAAGTATCGCATCGGGCTCGAACTGCTCGACCACAGGCTTGATCACCTCAGCAAAGGCCACGTCGAACGTGGAGTCGCCGCAGCCTGATTGAAATGGAATGTTGAGAGTGAATCCTTCCCCTGGTCCTTCCCCGACGTAGGTCACCTTTCCCGTGCCTGGGAATATCTCGAGCTGGTGAGTGGAGATGTAGAGGACGGAGGGGTCATCCTTGAATATCTCCTGAGTGCCGTTGCCGTGGTGCACGTCCTCATCGATGATGGCTATCTTCTTGTCACCGTGCTTCCGAAGGTACCTCGCGGCGATGGATATGTTGTTGAAATAGCAGAATCCCATCCCGTACGCTGGGCCAGCGTGATGTCCCGGGGGTCGCGTCAATGCAAACGCGGGCTTCGTGTGCTCCTTGGACCAGACCGCTGCGTCGACAGCGCACTGGGCCGAGAGAGATGCAATGTCGTACGTCTCGTGGTGCACTCGAGTGTCCATGGTGAGGTTGCACTCACCGCAGGTCTTGATGAAGTCTATGTAGTTCTCATCGTGTACCAGAAGGAGGTTTTCCAACTTCCCGATCTTGGATGTCATGACGTCCTTCCACAGTCCGTGACGCTGGAGCATCTGGATTATTCCCTTCAGCCTCTCCGGAGACTCAGGATGAAAGGGCTCCTGGATGTGACCCAAGAACTCCTCGTTGTAGAATGTCGCCACATCGCCCGAAGCTAGGTATCATTAGATAATTCTTTACTCAGATGGTTGCAGGACTGCGCAAGGGATTTATCCACTCCTGTGCATGCTGGCCCGGTATCATCATGCAGAAGGGTTCCATCGTCTATTTCGATTCCCCGGGAAAGCAGAACACGGATCAGGTCTTGGATGCGGTCGCGGAACGAATCAGAAAAGGCGACATCAAGCATGTAGTCGTGGCCAGCGGGACTGGTGAGACCGGCGAACTGGCTGTTGCGAAGCTGAAGGGGATGGGCGTTCGAGTCGTGGTCGTTACCGAGCACTGTGGAGCCGTCAAGGAGGGTGAGTGCGAGATGTCCCGGAAAGCGGAGGAGGACCTGACTGGCGCTGGCGCGAAGGTCGTCCGCGCTACTCACGTGCTCTCGGGAGTGGAACGCGGCATCAATAAGAAGATAGGCGGCTCGTCGCGGACTGAAGCGATAGCCGAAGCTCTGAGGGCACTCTTCGGGCAGGGGATGAAGGTCTGTGTCGAGATCACGATCATGGCGGCCGACAACGGGGCCATACCCTGTGGTGACGTGGAGGTAATCGCGATCGGAGGGACGGAATCGGGTGCGGACACCGCCTGCGTGGTCAGGCCCGCTCATGCAAACGGCTTCTTCAATTTCGAGGTCCGCGAGGTGCTCGCCATCCCCCGCAAGCACCGAAAGCAGGAGCGAAAGTGATATCTCCGGATACAGCGTAGCTTGGACGGCGAGTCGATGACAATAGAACAAATGATACTTCTGCTCGTAACGATCGCGCTTGTCGCATTGATATTCTTCGCAAGCGGAGCGTTGGTGAGCAGAGATTGGTCCTGCAGCGGTACCTATGCCTTGAGGCTCGTCTTCGTGTCCCTGATTGCGGTCGTGCTCATACCTATCGTCAGAGACGCTGCGGGGAGCCTTGACATTGGTGAGCTCGGGTTGCTTTTCGCATTCGTCCTGCTCATAGTGGTCGTGAGATTCATCCTGGTGGACGAGCTGACGGTCTCAGATGATTGGCTCGCGGCGATAGTCATCTCGCTGCTGGGAGTCGTACTCATCTATGCAGTGGACGAGGTCGCCCACAGCCTGTTCGATGTCAGGGTCATATCGCTGTTCTAGAGGCTGATTAGGTCCCTCGAGGAGGATGTAAGGATCTTGCATCCTTTCTTCGTCACGAGGATGTCGTCTTCGATCCTAACGCCCCCGAAGGCCTTTACATATGCTCCGGGTTCGACCGTGAGCACCATCCCTTCCTTGAGAACCATGTCCCGCTGAGACGAGATCGAACCTGGATCGTGGACCGACATGCCCAGGCCATGGCCTGTGCTGTGCGTGAACTTCCCCTTGAATCTCGAGGAGTCTATCATCCTCCTGCCTGCCATGTCGACTTCCTTCCCGTGAACGCCATCATGGATTGCTTCGATGGAAGCGATCTGGGCCCTTAGCACGACATCGTGTAGCTCCTCTTGCGCAGCGGAGGGCCTTCCACATACGAACGTCCTTGTCAGGTCGGAAACATATCTCCTGTACATCGCGCCGAAGTCAAAGAGTGCCAACTGACCTTTCTTCAGCTTCATAGCCCCAGGTGAGTAGTGCGGTTCAGCCGTGGCCGGACCGAAAGATGCATTCGTCGGGAATGACGGCCCTGACGCACCCATCCCCATCATGCGGTAGTTGATCTCCGCTGCAGCCTCCGTCTCCACCATTCCGGCCTTCACGAACTCGGGGATCAGATCCGCCGTTTTGGAGACGATGTCGCATGCCTTCTTGATCCGCCCTAGCTCGTCAGCGTCCTTCTTCATGCGTGCAACTGCTATCGACTGTGAGACGTCCACTAGCCGCGTTCCTTTCGCGCACTTCTTTATGGACAGATAGTTCGCGTGAGTCAGCTCCGTCGAATTGATCCCGATCCTCTTCATCCCGCGGAGCTTC
>CALMQK010000284.1 GCA_937872085.1 uncultured euryarchaeote | reverse complement strand
GGGCGTGGGCCATCATGTCGTTCAGTCCTTTCTCTTCAGGTCCGTTCCACATTCAGGACAGAACTTGGGGCATCGGTGATCCATCTTCCCTGTGACGTAGAGTTCCAAGGCATCATCGAATATCTGGATGTCCTTCTTATCCGGAGAAGCAGCCCAGAGGAAGAGACCGCCCATCGCTGTGAACATCCCGATTATGAGCATCGAGAATATCGTATCACTGGAATTTTGGGCATCGTAGAGTCTGACTATGATGTCTGCCGAGGTCTTATTCAGCTCCCCGGTCTCCAGGTAATGATTGGTCGAATCTGGAGGATATGCGTGAATCGCCCAACCGACTATCAGCGTCCCGCCAGCTAAAGCTATACCCGCGAACATCAGAAGCGCGGCGAATTGTCTGGCTCCGTTGCGCCACATCCTCGTCCCCTTTCTCAGTTTGTAAAGCCTGTGTTCGTCCGACTCCTCGATCTCCTTCATCTTCTTCTCTTCTACCATGTTATGCCCTCCTCTTTCGAACGATGTTCAAGATTTCCTCGATTCTCCCGGTGATGATTTTCAATTCTTCGACCTCGGATTGAATAGTGTTCAATTCGTTCTCGGTGATAGGTAGGGGAGAATCGGAGGAGGTGCTAGCCGACGAAGAGCTAGGTTCGCTCTGACTTTCCCCATGATGATTCATTCTTTCTTTGTCTCCTTCCAATCGGCGTCGACGTAGTCTTTTTCAGTAGAGGATTCGAGTTGGGGAAGGCTGGCTACCCCGCTGGCCGCTATTTGAGGTCGGAAGGCTTTGCCCATCGTTGTCTCTTGACCGTTTGGCAATCTGACGATCAGGTCCGACATGAACTCCTCCTCGACTTCCTTCAGGCCGAAGGCAACGGATTCAATCTTGATCTTGAGCCAATGATAGAGTAGGCGCATGGCCTGGGAATAATTTGGGAGTTCGAGCGCCACATTGCGTCCCTTCTTAGAATCCCAGGTCCGCCGTTTGGCCTTGAAGACCGGAGGCGTGACTTTGATTCCGACCTTGCGTGGCTTTCCATCTCCACCCATTGTCTCGATCATTACCTTGAGTTCGATTATCTGCTGGTCCCAGAGCGTGGTCCATTGGTAGTCGTTGATGCCATACTTCCTGAGAAGTCTGTTGATGTCGGCAATCGTCTTGTCTGGGTCGCTCGTCGTTCCTGCATATGGTGGCTTAACTTTCAGTAGTGGCGTTTGCATTCCTCCCTTTAATCTTATGAGCTTCGTGATCCTTGTCGCATCTCTCATTCCAATGCTTCTCGCAGAGGGGCATCCCTCGAAGGTGAAGGTGAATCTCTCTTGACCGGCATCTCGGCATCATGCACTTTTCGGAGCTCATTGAACGGGCCTCCTGAGAGTGAAGGCTGTCATGCTGCAAAGCCAGAGGAAACACAGGGCGACCAGGATAGGGACCACCCAAAGGGTTGAGGAGAGGCGG
>CALMQK010000283.1 GCA_937872085.1 uncultured euryarchaeote | reverse complement strand
GCGTACTGGCGCCAGATGTAGATCGACGCGAATGTGCGCTCGGATACCTCGGTCGAGTACTTCGAGAACAGGCCCTCGATCTCATCCTTGTCCTCCAGAGTCACCTGCCGGGACTCTGGATACTCAGGAATGTTCCCAAGGGACATCGTCGGACCGCCGGCTCTGAGTAGTCCCTGGAACTACATAATGGTCCCCTCGAACCCCGACTTGCCGCCCAATCCAGCAACTCTGAGCAGGTTCCGTGAGGAGTCGGGTGGTGGGCCCATCATGGCACGACCACTTCCAACTCTCCACTCATTCCGTTCGGCTCAGACCGTGCGGCCATCGCTGGCTCGTATAGGATCATCATCGCGTCATGCCGGAATGCGCCGGGGTCGAACCGTAGACCCCCCGCCAGCCCTTTCGAGCTGGCTGTTTGCAGCAGATTGATGCTGGCGTTGATGTGCCTGTCCATATGCCAGCCGCACTTGCATTCGAACTCAGTACCCATTCGGGAATGTTGTATGCTCCCACACCTTTGTAGGAGAGTTCCCCGCGAGAGGGGAATTCGCGTTAGATCTTTATCATTGTTTCCTTCCGGTCCCGTCCACCGCTGTCTCGAGCTCTCGATGATCATGGCGGTCTGACAAACACCTTTCCACGGTCAGAGCCGTACGATGACATGTCCGTCGTCATTCCTCACAGACCTGCCACGATCATGTCGAGGCGCTCATGGGCGCATGTGGGAGGGGGTGGTCTAGTCAGTGAGCGTGAAACGGCTGCCTCCGGACGAGCATGAAGTAGATGGCCTCTGACAGCTTTCTCCCAGTGGCGACGGCGGCCTTCGCCCCGCCTATGCTTTCTCGTTTCCTGAAGTTGTATCTGGATATCTTGGAATCGGGACATGAACGGGTGTGAACCAGTGCGGCCTCTATCAGGACGTGCTTGACTCTGCTGTTCCCATGCCTGACGGGTCCGCCCCATTCCTTCTCTCCCGACTGGAACGTTGTGGGCGAGACACCGATGTATGCGGCCAGGTTCTCCGCTGAGGGGAACCTGGCAACATCTCCCAACTCCGCTTTGATCACTGTCGCAGTCACCAGGCCAATGCCAGGCACTGATCGGATGATCTGGACATCCTCGTCCTCACCCCACCTCTCCTCGATCAGTCTCTCGACGTTCTCGATCTTGCTGACAGTCGCCTCCAGCAGGTCTAGCTTTTCGTTGATGACGAAGTCGTTCAACGACCGCAGCCACTTGATGTATTTCTTGGTGAAGCTGATTCGGTAATCTAACGGCTTCATGACACCGTGCTGATCCAGTGAGGAGATTATCTCCCTCTTCAGGTCTCCCTTCTTCCTGACCAGCGACTCCCTGTGCCTCGTCAGGTCTCTCATCTCCCTTATCTCCGGTGGAGGCACGTAGATGCCTTCCAGGCATCCTGTTCGAAGGAGTTCCGCCAGCATGGAGGCGTCGTTCCGATCGTTCTTGGCTTTAGCCTTCATGAGAGGCTTGATCCTAGCCGGATGGACGACTATGACAGGGTGGCCCCGGGCCACTATGAAGTCGTGTATCCAGAAGTAGAATCCTGTGGCCTCCATGGTCACCGATAGAGGCCCATGGGCCTCTTGCTTGGCGAAGAACGATGCGATGTCATCCGCCTCGGTCTTGAACCTCTCGCCAGAGAGGATCTTTCCATCTTCGTTCCTGATGCATGCCTGGGTATGCTTTTTATGTATGTCCAGCCCGATATATCTCATGGTTCTCCCGCCTTTGGGTTTTGTGCAATCTCCCAAATGCGCGGGGAACCTCTTCTAACACGCCATCATGCCGGGCACTTTCTGCTGCTGTATCTCGGATCGACCTTGACCACGGGAATGC
>CALMQK010000282.1 GCA_937872085.1 uncultured euryarchaeote | reverse complement strand
TCGGTCTCCGCATTCATAATCGGTGTTTCGCTGGTCGCATGGTATAGGAGAACCAGGCTGCCTCCAGACGAACGGTTCGCGATCGTCGTGGACCTCGAGGTGGACTTCCAGGGCATGCCGATGGTGGACAAGGTCCTGACCGTCGGGATCGTTGTGATGCTCGTCGCGTCCGTTGTCGTGCTTGCATGGGCGGTAACGACACCGAGGGTCGGCGAGCGGTTCACACAGCTCGCGATCCTGGGACCCGGTGGGATGGCGACGGAATACCCGAGGAACCTCACAATCGGTCAGGACGCGACCGTGCTGCTGTCCGTCAAGTCCTTCGAGCACAGGACCTTGAACTACACCATTGTGATAGTCCTGACCAATGTGACCGACAACTCGACGATCGTCACGCAGTGGTCCACCAACTGGAGCCAGGACCACGCACTCAGCCCGCATCAGGCGATCGCACAGAACTTCACGCTCCAACACCTGGAGTACTACAATCAAACTTTCAGTTTCAACGTATCCTCGACGGGGACTTGGAAGCTGCAGTTCCTTCTCTACATTCCGGGACAGCCAATCACCCAGGACGCGTACAGGGAAGTGCACCTGTGGCTCAACGTGGGGCCTTGACATCGGGGAACCGATAGGCCATCACGGATAGCGGCTCATTCTTCCAGACCGGGGACCTTCATGCCCTGTATAGGCGGGCACGGTACGCTGCCGTAAGAGCAGAATATGCAGCATTTTCCCTCGGTCGGCGTCATCACGAAGCCGCAGTTCTTGCACTGGTATCTGAGCAGACAAGAATCCGTTGGCATTATCTCTGCGCTCTCGAAGCCGCATTTGGGACAGTGCACGACCGACTCGAGCGCTATCTTCTTCCCAGTGCTCTCAATGATTTTGCTCATGCAAACCGACTGCTCGAGCCGAAATCAACGCGCTAGCGTATCAAGTCTTGCGCGAACGCAAATGCTCAACTTTATACACTCTGGATTAAATACCTCGCGAATAGTGGCGTGGACCAGTGCCAGGAACGGGTCTGATGAACAAGAAGAGGATCGCGATCATCGGCGGTGGCAACATGGGGATGGCGCTAGCCAGAGGCATCCTCAAGACCGACTGGGCGCTCCCGGAGAACATGATGATAGCGGAGCCCCTCAAGGAGAAGCTGGGGGCGGTGAAAGACCTAGCCAAGGGAATCAAGGCGTCCCATTCCAACCTCGAGGCTGCGCGATGGGGGGATGTCATACTTCTCTCGATAAAGCCTCAGATCATGGGTCATGTCCTCGAAGAGATCAAGCACGAGGTGAACGACAAGAAGCTCATCCTCTCGGTGGCCGCGGGCATAACCACTTCGTTCATCGAGAAGAAGCTCGATGGCAACGTGCCGGTCGTGAGAGCGATGCCGAACATCGCTGCTGTAGTGCGCGAGTCCGCGACTGCGATCTGCGAAGGGAAATTCGCGACGAAGGCGGACCTGGAGGTAGCGAGGCACATCTTCGAATCGGTCGGCATCGTCGTGGACGTCGAAGAGGATCTGATGGATGCCGTGACCGGCCTGAGCGGAACCGGGCCCATGTACGTTTTCCAGATACTCGAAGGGCTCTCGGACGCGGGGGTGAAGGTGGGCCTGTCCAGAGACACCGCGAACATACTCGCGGTCCAAACTTTGATCGGCTCATCCAAGCTCATCAAGGAAACGAAGGAGCACCCTGCGAAACTGAAGGACCTGGTAACGTCTCCCGGCGGGACGGCGATAAGCGCGCTGCACTCGCTCGAGAGGAACGGCCTCAAGGCGCTGCTCATCGATGCGGTCGAGGTAGCCGCGAAGAGATCCGCGGAGCTGGGCAGCACGAAGAAAGACTAGTGCTGTCCGAGGACTTCCTTCGCCTTCTTCAGGTCGTTCGTC
>CALMQK010000281.1 GCA_937872085.1 uncultured euryarchaeote | reverse complement strand
TCCCCTTCGAACAAGGTGTAGGCATTCCCGACCATCGTGGGAGCATGCGCATCACTTCCTCCAACAAACGCGAGCTCTAACTTGCTGGACATCTTCTGCGCAGCTTCGTTCGTGTACCCGTCACGGTGGGCAGCGTTGAAGAGCTCGACACCGTCAAGCTTGAGTTCCATGATCTTGAGTCCAAGGGAGTCGCAATGTGAGCTGAACGGGTGAGGGGCAATGGCCAAACCGCCCTGAGCGTGGATAGCATCGATTGTTTCCTCCGCCGTGTGCCCCTTCGGGATGTCCTCGTTCAGGAACAGGCCGAGGAGGTCCCCGTCCAGAGTGGCGATTTCCGATCCCGTCACGATCTCGACCGATGAAGCCAGCTTCTTCGCCTCCACTGCTCCCCGAATGGAGTTGTGGTCGGTGATGCACAGGACAGCTAGCTGCCTCTTCTCAGCGGCCCTGACAATATCGGAAGGATGCGAGATGGAATCCGGGAACGTGAGGAAGCTCACCCTTGTCAAACCGGAATAACGGGTATGGATGTGGAGGTCCGCCTTACTAAGCATGAGATCAGCAAGCACCTGGGAGTGCCCTATCCCTTTGCAGTGCACTGTGTGAGCGAGTATATAGATTGCGGGGCGACCAGTGTCACTTAGGCGTCACATCCGTAAGTGCCTGTGTTCATTGCGACCTCGGAGGTGTGGGGCATATTGTGAACAATGGGTCGGCTGGGCGATCATTGGCGTCTGTTTGTCGCAAATGCAATAGGGAGCCTATGTGATTCAGGGCAACAAATCGAGAGGTGCACTATACGTCAAGCGGTCCGTTCGATGGCAAAGTCACCAGATTCTTCACGAGCTTGGTTCTCCCTGTGGATCGGAAGAGAACTGGGGAGTGCATGAGATGCGGCGCTTGCTGCAAGTTCCTTGTCACCTGTCCCTTCCTTGACTATGAGAACGATGACCAGAAAAAACCGAGATGCAAGGCGTACTTGATCAGGCCTTTACAATGCCGGAAGTACCCGAGGACCAAGGAGGAGCAAATCCACCAGCCGTGCGGGTACCACTTCGAGGATTGAATCCTCTAGCGTAGCCTCGACCATCTCTCCAGAAGACTGCAGATCTCGTCGGAAGCCTCTTTCAGGACCGCGCCCGCTTTCTCCTGTTCGCGGACATATTGGATTGAGGCGTCGATGGAGATTCGAGATGCCTTTGCCGTGACGCTCGCGATAAAAGAGGGCGCCACCGTTTCGTTGATCTTATAGTGGCTTAGTATCTCCTTGAGGTCGTAAGTGAAAGCGTTGACTCTATGGAGGTTCAGCATGGGGGTCCTTTCGCTCGAGCGCGGTGAGTAGGGCCTCGGTTCGTTGCTCCTCCTTCCCTTGTATTTTCCTCTATATCCGGCCAATGTTCATCTCCGATTGACCACCATAATTGCCGTTCTCTACTTAAGGATTGATGGGGTACGGAAGGGAAAACCAGGAAGAATGCACAACGCAGGAACTCTTCTTCTTTCCGTTCATTTCGACCTCGCCCGTTGTCACAATGGAACCCCCGGAGCCATGGCCGACCATGGAGGCATGTCGGGAACCCATACTCAGAAGTGCTAGGTTCGCTGCCGACGATCCAAGTCGAGGATGAAGCGTATCCCCATTGACCTCTCGCCATTGTAGTACGTGGACCAGTTGTCAAAGAACAACCCCGCTCTCTTGAACCCGTAGCTCTCATAGAAATGCCAGTTGCTGGCGAGGTCGTCCGCGTAGACCGACATTCGCTTGGAGCCAGCCTCCAATGCATTGTTCACGAACCTATCCACCAGCGTCCTCCCTATCCCCTTGCCTCTTTGTCTGGAATCCACAAGGAGCAGCATTATCTCTGCATCCGTCTCAGGACGGTTGATCAGCAGCTTCATCTCGGTCATCATGAAATTCCAGAGCAGTGTTGGAAGCCTCTTGACCTTGCCATATCTGCCAAGAACGATCTTCGCGCAGGCTCTGATCTCGGAGGCCATCAGTCTCCTTCCGGCTCCTCTGGAATCCTTGGCACGAGTGTCGCCGAAGATCACCCCGATCATCTCGCCGGAATCGAGGCATGCGATATCTGTCCAGTTCGACCATGCAGCCGCGATCTCGACATATGGCTCCATTATGCGCGTCTTGTCCAGTTCCTGCGCGATATGCTCCTTCACCGGCCAAGCTTCTGCTGCAAGCTGTGCGCAACGCGGAAGGTCATGTGTGCGATATCGTCTGAAGTGGATTTCGGGCAAGGTCTCGGGAAAACATGGTGGCGAGCGGCTTAAGCTTTCACATCGATGGACGAGGCGCTACCGATCACCACTTGTCCTTGTGCACTATCTCTTCGAGCGGCTTCCTCTTGGCGCTCCCGGCGAAGAACTTGGTCAGTCTTGTCCTCATGCCGGAGTCATCGGCCGGGTACCCTATGGGGGTGAACGCGACGACCTTGAGGTTCTCAGGGATACCAAGTATCCTCCTCATCTCCTTCTCATCGAACCAGCCGATCCAGCAAGTTCCGAGACCCAAGTCGGCCGCCTGGAGCATGATGTGCTCCATCGATATCCCGACGTCTACCAGGTAATAGTCCATGTCGTTCCGCGATCCCGACTCCTTCGGGTTCCCGCACGCGACGATGACGACCGGCGCTTTCTTCAGCCAGGAATTGAAGATCCCTGTGCCCTTGGTCGCGATCTCCGCGATCGTCTCCTTGTTCCTGACAACTATGTAACTCCAGCATTGCTTGTTCGCCCAGGAAGGCGCAAGCCTGGCTGCTTCAAGGATAATGTCTATCTTGTCATCCTCGACCTCTTTGTCTGAGTACTTCCGAACGCTCTTTCTCTCTTTGGCTAGGTCCATGAAGTCCATTGTCCCACCTGTCTACTTGCTGACGTATCTCCACGATAGGACTATGCCTATAGATATTCAAGGTCAGATACGGCATGCTCTGACGTGGTCACTGCCACAGGCACAGAGCAATGCACGAGCGTCCAATCGGGAAAACCATTATCTGATGTGACGCTCGATGTCAAGACAGAAACGGCGGTGACCAAAGATGGATTTCGTCAAGGCTGCGAACACTACGGATATTCCCGTGGGTGGAATGAAGGGAGCGAAGATAGGAAGCGTGGACATCCTGATCGCAAATGTGGGTGGGAAGTACTACGCAATCGCAGGTTTGTGCACTCACCGCAAAGGCAAGCTCGCCGAGGGCAGACTTGATGGAAGTGTAGTCACTTGCCCGAGGCATGGTTCCACTTTCGATATCATCACGGGAAAGTCCGTAGGCGGACCGAAGATGCTGGGGTTCCGCGGCAAGACCTCGGACGAGCCGGTGTTTGAGGTTAAGGTCGAAGGAACCGACATACTCGTGAAGATCTGACGTGCTGGCATCTCCCGATCGAGCGGGCGGCGGAATGGGCGCCGACCTGTACGCGAGTAAGTGTGTCGGGCGTGGAACGCACGGTAACGAACCGTTCAACTGTCTCCAAAACGCTCCTCACTGAGTTCCCTAGGGTCGGAAGGCTACAGCCATAGCGGGTTCTGTGTTAATCCGAACGCTTAATGTACAGTAATGTTCGTTCCGCTCTCCGATGTTCCCTGCTCGCGTCAGCTCTCTCAGAGTCTCCGGGATAAGGAAGCTCTTCGAATCAGCTCCGCCCGGGGCAATAAACCTGGGTCTGGGGGAGCCTGACATCCAGCCGCCACAGGAGATGATCGAGGCCTTCAAACGCGCTCTCGATGAGGGACATAACAAGTACGGACCGAGCGCCGGGATCATGGACCTCCGAGAAGCCATCGCAGCACATCTCAGGAAGTACAGGCGCGATGTGTCCTTCGAGAACGTGATCGTGACCGCCGGGGCGACCGAGGGGATGAGGATCGCTTGCGAGACGATCCTCGGAGACGGTGACGAGGCGTTGGTGCCCAACCCGGGGTTCATCATCTACGGGCCGGACGTCTCGTTGGCAGGTGGCAAGCCGGTCGAGTATTCGTTGAGACAGGAGAACGGCTTCCTTCCAGATCTCGAGGAGATCAAATCTCTGATCACGCCCCGCACGAAGGCAATCATCGTCAACAGCCCCTCGAATCCAACCGGGGTCGTGTTCCCGAAGGAGATGGTCAAGTCCCTGAGCGATATCGCGAGGGACCACAAGCTCTACATCCTCTCGGACGAGGTCTACGAGAACTACGTCTATGAGGGCGAGCACTGGTGCTTCGCCAGGTTCCACAACGATACCATCGTCGTCAACTCGTTCTCGAAATCCCTTGCTGCCACGGGGTGGCGGATCGGGTATGTGGCGACCTCAAAGGAGATCGTGGAGCAGTTGTCCAAGGTCCAGTACTACACGCTCGCCTGCCCAGCAACGGCAACCCAGTATGCCATCGTCGAGGGATTGAATGTGCTGGACAAGTTCCAGGCAGGGGTGCTCGAGGAGTTCCGCACGAGGAAGGATATCGCCATCCAGAGGATGCGCGAGATACCCTCGTTCTCCGTTCCGCACGTGACGGGCGCGTTCTACCTCTTCCCGAAGTTCCAACAGAAGATCCCATCGGACAGACTCGCCCTGAAGATACTCGAGTCAGGCGTGATATGCGCAGCCGGCTCGGCATTCGGGTCCCTCGGCGAGGGACATCTCAGGTTCTCCTATGCCAACTCGAGGGAGAACATCATCCGGGGTCTGGACATCGTCAGGGAAGTTGTGGCTGGACTTTAGGATCTGAGCGCAATCAGCAGGTTTTTACACCCACAATATCTTAAGGGGGTATGCCCGACGAGGGCGGCCGCGGAGGGGACGCCAGCAGCCGCTTGATGAGCCCCAAGGCAATACTGTCCGTGGTCAACAACGTCGTCGGGGCCGTTCTGGGCACGGCCGCCCTGATTCTGATCGCCCAGAACATGGGCCCGAGGATGATGGGGGTCCTCGGATACTCGATGGCCTTCATCGGTATCCTCAGCTTCCTCTCGGACTTCGGGGCCGGCTCCGTGCACAAGATGCATATCAAGAGCGGGGAAGACCCTGGGAAGTGCGTCGGCGCCTACGCGGTGATCAGGCTTGTGCTGCTCGCGATCTTCACGATCGTGGCATTCGTCATGATAGAGTTGTGGCGTCGCAACACGCTGGGAGGGACGATGCCAGAGGATTTCCAGATAATCGAATCCCTGCAGGTCTTCCTCATCTACTATGTCTTACTCGGCATCAGTCAGATTGCCACGCACACCTTCGATGCGATGGATTCCGTGGCTAGCGTGTACGTGCCTTCGATACTCGACCTCGTCGTCAGGGTATCGTTCATCATCTATGTGGCGACCACGGTGATCGGACGCGGCCCCTCGGGCCCAGCGCTCCTGGCTTCGAGCTATGTCATTGGGATGATCGCGTCCACGCTTCTCGTGGCGTTCCTGATGCTCAAGGTGAAGATAGCGCGGCCGGACAGAGCGATATTGATGAAGTACATACGCTCACTGGTCCCGGTCTTCGTCGTCACGATGATCATCGTCGTCGATCTGTACCTCGACAAGGCGATCGTCGGTTATTTCTGGGGAGATATCGAGGTGGGACTCTACTTCGGCGTTCAGAAGATGGCCATCTTCGTGAGCGTGTTCTCGTTGTCGGTCGCGACACTCATCCTGCCATCGGTGGCGACCTACTACACCAGGAAGGATATCGCCGCGAGCTGGGACATCGTGAACCAGGCCGAGAGATACGTGTCCCTGATCGTAATCCCAATCGCGGCGTTCTATCTGATGTGGGGTTCTCAGATGCTGACGATCTTCCTGACCCACGAATTCGCATCCGCCGTGAGCGTGATGGACCTGCTCGTCATCAGCAGCACGCTGGTGGCACTCGTCCTGCCCCTTCGGTCGGCGATCGCCGGCGCAGGTAGTCCAAGGACACTGTTCTGGGTGGGAGCCGGGGGACTCGCGCTTCAGGTGGTGCTTATGTTGATATTCGTTCCCAGCGAACTTTACGGCTTCCCAATGTTCGGGATGAAAGGGTTCGGAGCTGCCCTGGCTCTTCTTTTCACGTCCATCTACCTGTTCTTCACGCTCAGATACATGGCATGGAGGACCGCGAAGATCGTTCCCAACTCGAGATCGTTCAAGCACCTGATGAGTGCGATCGTCATGGTGGGCTCGATGTACGTGTTCGCTTGGTTGTTCGCCGGGACCATCGACTGGATTGACCTCGTGCTCCTCGCCTTCGTGGGCTTCTTCGCCTATTCCGCGACCGCCTATGGGCTGGGGGAGCTGGAGCTCTCGGACTATCGCTACTTCAAGACGCTCCTGAACCCGCAAGGGACGCTTCAGTACGTCGTGAATGAGATGCTGGGCAGAAGGGCGCCGTGAACGCTCGATTCGTTTATAGATGTCGAGTGGGATTACTGCGAGGACAAACATGGCGGATGATTTCCTCATCGTTCACGCATCTGAGCTCCTGACGCTCAGGGGCCCGAGGAGGGCTAGGCAGAAGACGGAGATGTCCGAGCTAGGAGCCATTCCGGACGGTGCCCTCGCTGTCTCCGGAGGCGTGATAATCGATGTCGGCAGGACCGACTCGATCCTGAGAGGCCATGCTGCGACGGGCGTGGAGCAGATCGACGCCGATGGCAAAATCGTCATGCCGGGGTTCGTCGACTGCCACACACACCTGGTCTACGCCGGGTCGAGGGAGTTCGAGCTCGAGCTGAAGGCGAAGGGCAAGAGCTACATGCAGATCATGCAGGAGGGCGGGGGCATCTACAGGACCGTGAGGGACACCCGGGCGGCTCCGTGGAAAGACCTCTTCCATCAATCCGCGAAGCGCCTTGAATCCATGATCGCACATGGCTCGACGACCGTCGAGGTGAAATCTGGATACGGCCTCGACAAGACCGTCGAGATCCGCATGCTCGAGACCATAAGGAGGCTGGCGGAGGACTACCCCGTGACGCTGGTCCCGACATACCTGGGAGCGCATGCAGTCGCGCCGGAGTATGAGGGGAAACCGGACCAGTACATCGATTTCATGATCGACGAAGTCATGCCAGAGATCTCGAAGCGGAAGCTGGCCCAGTTCTGCGACGTGTTCTGTGAGAAGGGAGTGTTCAACGTGGAGCAGGCGAGGAAGGTCCTACTGGCCGCGAAATCCCTCGGGATGAAGTTGAAGATACACGCGGACGAGCTCTCGTCGAGTAGAGGGGCCGAGCTTGCTGCAGAGGTCCGTGCCGTCTCCGCTGAGCATCTAGCAAAACCCTCGGATGACGGGATCATGGCGATGGCGAGGAAGGACGTCATCGGTGCTCTCCTTCCGGCCACCCCTTACTCGTCCATGTCCAAGGACTATGCTGACGGCAGGAGGCTGATCGATCTGGGAGTGCCGGTGGCCCTCGGGACGGACCTCAACCCCAACTGCTGGAACGAATCCATGCAGTTCACCATAAGCCTCGCGTGCCACAAGATGCGCATGACCCCCGCTGAGGCGGTCACAGCGGCCACGATGAACGCGGCAGCGGCCGTCGGACTGGAGAAGAGAGTGGGTTCGCTGGAGCGGGGAAAAAAGGCCGACATCATCATGCTCGACGCCCCGACACACGCGCACATCCCCTACAGGTTCGGAACCAACCTGTGCACCCGGGTTATCAAGGAAGGAAAGACGATCTGGGAACGCGAGCCCTTCTAGACCCCCGGAAGACGAAGGTGGTTAGGGCGAACAACAGTTCATGTGAGACCAGGACTTTTCGCTCCACGAATCCGGCGAGGAATGGAACCTTGGAATGACGCTTGCCAGCAGGGTTTTCTTTCACGCCATTCCACAAACCTTCTTGAGCCTCATCAAGTCAGGAATGCTCAGCGTCCTCATGGGCCTCCGTGCTCAGCGGGCCGCACAATATTAATATGTTCTCGCAGGCTCACGGTGGTGAGGGGAATCGGGATCTTCCCGCAGCTTTTGTCGTCGGTCCCGCAGTAAGGTGGCACGATGGTTTCGGTTTGCATGCTGACAGAGTTGGAGAGGTACCGAACCATCATACCGTACAAGAATCCAGGCGGCATGGGGACGAACGTCCCGATGGTCGTGAAGGAACTGGAGAAGATCGGCTGCAAGGTATACATGAACAAACCAAAGGAGAAGTACGACGTGCTCCACGTCCACAGTCCTCTCCCCGACTCGTTCCTTTGGGCCCTCAGGCAACGCAAGGCCCGCAAGCCGTTGGTCGTGCACGGACGGCATCTGCCCGAGCTCGTCAAAGGCGGTTTCAAGGGTGGCTCGTTGTTCTATCCATTCGTTCGTGAGTACTCGGTCAGGTTCTACAATCTCGGCACGGTCGTCGTGGGCGCCACACCATATGTCGCCAAATCTCTGGCGAAGGACGGCGTGCGCGGGCCGTTCAGGATCATACCGAACGGGATCAACAGGGAAGTCTTCGTGAGGAACGAGGAGCTCGGGATGCGGTTCAGGGAGAAGCTGGGAGTGTCGAGGTCGGACAAGCTGGTGCTCAGCGTCGGCCTCAGGATCCCCAGGAAGGGAGTTGACACGTTTATCAACATGTCCTCACGGTTCAAGGACAGGGAGGACGTCAAGTTCGTATGGGTCGGTGAATCCGAGGTGCTCTTGAGAGACGCCCTGGATGGGATCTCGCGCGGAAACGTCGTATTCACGGGGCATGTCCCTTTCGAGGAGATCGTGGGGGTCTATTCCGCCGCGGACGTTTTCGTGTTCCCTACGAGGGCCGAGAGCTACGGGAACGTGATGCTCGAGGCCGCGAGCTGCGGATGTCCTCTGATCATCAGGGACATCCCGGTCTACGAGGAGTGGGTCCATGACGGCAGCCACTGCCTCAAGGCCAAGAGCGACGACGACTTCTCCGACAAGCTGCGCCTTGTCCTGGATGACCCTGGCCTAAGATGCAAGCTCGTGGACGGCGCGCGGAGCCTGGCCGCGGACCACGACATGAAGAAGACGGCCCTGATGCTGAAGGAGCTGTATGAGACGCTTGCGAACGGAGGCCAAGTGGGATGATTCTGACGGACATTGGGCAAAACATCTTCGACATGTTCCGGGGCCTTGGCGACATCGGCATGTTCATCGCAATCGCCATCGTCATTTGGCTGGACGGGGCTGCCTTCCCAACGCTCCCTGAGGTCTGGTTAGTGTTCATCTGGAATGCACATCCGGCCCCATCGTTCTCTTTCGGATTGACGCTCGTCCTTGTTGCCACAATGGCTAGCGTCGCTGGGACCCTGAGCCTTTACTCGGTCGTCAAGCTCGCTGGTCTTCCGAAGCGGATCCAGAGGGCGATGTCGGGCTACACGAACTGGCTGATAGTCAACGATGAGCGCCTTCTCGTCCTCAATAGGTTCGCCCCGTTGATCCCTTACACTGGAGCATTCATCGCCGCCAACAACTGGAACATAAGGAAAGCCACCATATACTTGTTCGGCAGTGCACTGCTGAAGTTCTCCGCCTGGGTCGCGGTCTTTGCCGTCCTCCGCGAGAACCTCGTGGGCGATCTGTCTCCATGGATATCTCTCGCATTGGTCGCAATCGTCATAACCGCAAGCACGATCGTATCACTAACCTACAGGAAGAAGAGGAAGGGGGTGCCCCGGAACGATCTCGATAGTGGTGCCAACCTACAATGAGAAGGAGAACCTGGACGAACTGGTCCGCAGGGTCCAGCAGGCCTGCTCTTCTGCCGGGTTGAGCGCCGAGATCGTGATAGTCGACGACAACAGTCCTGACGGGACTGGTGCCCGCGCGGAGGAGATCGCCAAGACGGAGAACCTCAAGGTGGTGCACAGGTCCGGGAAGCTCGGTCTCTCGTCGGCCGTGCTCGAGGGGTTCAAAGCGGCCAGCGGCTCGATCCTTGTAGTGATGGACGCTGACCTGAGCCATCCCCCTGAGATGATACCCGAGATGGTCTCCAAGATCGAGTCTGGCGAGGCGGATGTCGTCGTCGGCAGCAGGTATGTCAAGGACGGCAGCGTGGAGAATTGGCCATTCACCCGGAGGATCATTTCGAAGGGGGCGACGCTCCTTGCCAGATGGCTGACGAAGGTCAAGGACCCTATGTCGGGGTTCTTCGCACTCAAGAGGTCCGTGATCGAGGGCGTTGCGCTCGACCCTGTCGGATACAAGATCGGGTTGGAGATCCTGGTCAAGGGCAAGTACACCAAAGCAGTCGAGGTCCCGATACACTTCGCCGACAGGAAGGCCGGGAAGAGCAAGCTCGGAGGCGGCGAGTACCTGAGGTACATCGACCATGTCATCCTGCTCTACGAGTACCGGAAACCGTGGCTTTCCAAGTACATCAAGTTCTCAGCAGTTGGTTTGGTGGGCGCAATCATCAATTCCGCGATCCTGTGGACTGCCAGCGAGATATTCTTCGTCTACTACCTCCTGGCCGCGGTGCTGGCGTTCTGCGTAGCCGCCACGTCGAACTACTACATGAACAGAAGGTGGACATACAGATCGAAGAGAAGTCTGCCATGGCAGTATGCTCAGTTCCTCGCAGTCAGCGTTTGCGGACTCGTCCTCAACCTGATCATCCTGTATGGAATAGTGGACGTCGCAATGCCTGCGCTGGACATCGGGATGGACAAGGCCAGTCTCTATCTGATCGCGGCGAATCTTGTCGCGATATTCATAGTGAGCATCTTCAACTTCTTCGCTAATTCGTTCTGGACATTTCGCGATGAGACTCGACGAAGGTGACGAGTCAGCTCTTGTAAAAGAACGTCACTGGCCCGATCCCGTTCTCGAAAAGGTTCAGGACCGGCTCGCTCCCAAATGGCTGGTATATCAGGGCAACGATTGGGACATGGTATCCATTCGCCATCAGGAACGCGGGCAAACCAGGCATGTCGTTGAGCCGGTAGCATAGGACCACGACAGTAACATTGTACTGGATTATCTCGGATTCCAGCTCTTGCTCCGTCAAGTCAGGATACTGTCTGTAGGCTATGTTCACGAGCCCTGGAGGCGTCAACCTGTCGGCAAGGGAGACCATCAATGGGTCGCCGCTCACGACCCATTGGGAGGGGCTAGAGTACTGTTTGATCATCTTGGCGTAGCTTTCTTGGATCGTGCTGCCTTGTGCTGCCAATCCGTAGGCTCCGAACCCAGTCGAAACCAGCACTCCGATGATGGACAAGGCGATGATCCTATTCGCCGACACTACAGCCCTTTTTGTAACTACAAGTTTAAGAATCGTTTCTGATGATTTCTTTTTATGTTCAAGGGCTGAAGTTATGAGTGCTCCCGCAAGGATGGCGAGAGGCGGGCTCAGCATCACAAGATGATGGAAGAAGGTCAACGGCTGGAAAATCATGAACGCGAGAAGGACGAACGAGAGAGTCAGGAGGAAACGGTACTCGGGCCTCTCCTTCCACATTGTTCTCACACTCACGAGCGGGAGCAGATAGGCGATGTTTACCGCGAAGTACCCGAGGATGGAGAGCTTCAGCCCTATCTCGAAGCCGCGGTGACCCTGGTCGAAGACCATCCCCTGTATCATGTCCCCGGGTCCGAGGGCCACCATGAACAGGCCGAGGGGTATCGCCGATACGATCACCAACATGAGGATGTCCAGCACCTTCCTCCGTCTTGGTTCGCTCTTCGATCTCATCTCCAGGACCATGAACAGGAGCATCCCGAGGAGGCCGAGGACCCCGAAAAGCTTGGATGCAGTCGAGAGGCCGACCATCAACCCAGAGGCGAGGAGCATGGGTCGGTTGCCGCTCTTGATATAGACCAGGAACGGCAGCAGGGATAGCGCCAGGAACGAGCTCGATACCGCGTCTAGGGAGAAGAGCCGGGATTCCCTTAACAGGGCGAAGTCGACCGCCAGGAGCAGACCCGTGATGAGCATGCCGTTGTTCCCGGCCAGCCTCTTCGCTGCGATCATAGAGACCGCTATCGCGAGTATGGAGAGCACAGCGACGAACGACCGCAGGGCCAGCACGTTGCCATCCAGCAAAGCGCCGACATAGAATGCCAGAGGTGCTTGGTCCGAGGGCATTCCCGAATAGAGCTGGTAGCCCCGGCTCACCATCAGGCTCCTCTCGAGCATGATGCCTTCGTCCACGCCGTTGCTCGAGAAGCTCCACCCGATGTGATACAACCTCAAGAACGAGGCGAGGACGAGGATCAGGGCTGCCGCGATGAGCGCCCTTCTTCTGTCGGTCCCTAGGCTTTGCAGCATCCTCAACCGGTTCCCTCTCAGGACGAGAAGGAGCGACCCCCCTATTGGTTTTAGCGCACCGGATCAGCCGAGGAGGTCCTGGAACTCCTTGACCAGGTCTGGATGCCTCTTCTCGATGGCCTTGAGGATCGCTATCGTGGACATCCTCTCGACGCCCACCTCGTTCAAAGTGGCGATAACCTTGTTGAACGTGTCATCCGAGAGGGTGACGAGCTTCTCCTTCGCCATCCAGTTCCTGTAGAGATGGTTCTCCAACAGGTTCCTCCAGCCATTCTCGTACCTCCTCAATGAGTCCACGCTGAAGTTCCTCTCCCTGGAAGCCTTCGCCAGCACTTCTCCGGCGACCTTGCCCGCCTTGCAGCTGTTCGAGATGCCACCGCCCGTGATCGGGTCGATCTGCCTCGCTGCGTCCCCGACCAGGAGTATGCCGTCGCCGACCGTCCTGTCTATGGGAGCGCATATCGAGACCGCGCCGCTGACCATCTCAAGCGCCTTCCCCTTCTTCAGCCTCGGGTCCGCCTGGATGAACCTGTCGAGGTGCTTCTTCACGTCCGCGGGGTCCTTCAGCTTGGTGAGCTGCATGCCGATCCCGACATTGGCCGTATCCTCGTCCTTCGGGAATATCCAGATGTATCCGCCCGGCGCCTTGCTCCCGAGCGTGAACTCGCAGTAGTCGGGGTCATGCTTGATGTTCGTCAGCCTATACTGGAAGCAGCTCGTGATGTCCCTCGGCGCCAGGTTCGTGTTGATGCCAGCCCATCTGCCGACCTGAGACTCATAGCCGTCAGCGCCGACGACACACCCGCAGCTGATGTCCCTCGTCTCGCCGAACGATTTCACCTTCACGCCAGTCACCTTGTCGCCCTTCTTGAGAAGGTTCACAGCCGAGGTCTTGAGCTGCAGGTCGGCGCCGGCCTTCACGGCATCCTTGGCGAGCAGCTTGTCGAAGAAGATCCGCTCGATCACGAGCCCAACCTCGTCCCCAGCCATATCCTCGGAAAGGTAGAATGGTGTTCCGTTCGGCGCGACTATCTTGGCCCCCTTCACCTGTCTTGCGACGCTCTTCGAGTCGAGCTTGATGCCCACGGAATCCAGCCAGCTCCTTGAGATGCCCTCGCCGCATCTCACCGGGGAGCCGATCTCCTGGCGCTTCTCGATCATCAGCACTCTCGCGCCGTTCTTGGCCGCCCACTTGGCGGTCATCGATCCGGCAGGTCCAGCCCCGACGACGACCACATCGTAGTCGGCCATCTACTTGTCCCCCATGATCTTTATCGCGCCAACGGGGCACACCTTGATGCACCGCTTGCACATGGTACAGTCATCGTTGAACACCAGAAGTACCTCGTTTAGGAATATCGCGTTCACGGGGCAGGAGCCTACGCAGGCCCCGCAATGCATGCATCTCGTTATGTCGACTTCGAACTCATCCAGCTGCTCATCCATGATATCAACTCATGTGTACTCGTCCCCGTGCTTCTTCCTCCACTCTGCCAAAGGCACGGAGAACTTCTTCTCGACCTCGGTCCTGTAGACCGGGCCAGAGTTGTAAGCGCAGAATGGGATGATCTTGCCGTCTGGAGTCGTGTAATGGATCATGCATCTCTTGACCCGCTCGATGTCATAGTTGTAGGAGTCCATGAAGTGCATCGCGCCGACATACATCATCTGCCAGCTGAACTTCGCGAGCTGCTTCTTCGTGGACTCCGAGAGCACGCCCTGCAACGACCTCAGGAAGTCCACGCTGCTCATGCCGTCCGGCATCGCGTCCTTCTTCAGGTACTTCCTAAGCAGTCTGAACGCCTTCAGCTTGGAGAACGCCTTGAGCTTCTTCGGCCCGGCCCTCTTCGCGAGCTCGTAGAGCTCCATGAACAGCGGTTCGATATCTATGAACCGTGTAACTGGGATGATGTTGTCCGGGTCCTTCACGTACATGTAAGTGGCAATGCCGCAGTGCGGGTGTGTCGTGAGCGTGACCTTCGGATCCCCGTAAAGCGCGGACCAAAGCTCGGAAACAGGCGCGACCACGGGCACAGGGTACCAATCGGTCGTCTTGATCATCCCCTTGGACTGGGACTCCATGTCGTGGGCAAGGTCGGGAAGCGTGTACCTGCCCTTCTCCAGCTCCTCCTTGTCCATCCTCCCCGTGAAGGCGACGGGCTGGAAGTTCACGCCTCTGACCACGTCCATGTTCTCCAAGGCGTAGCGGAGGATGGGCCAGACCTGGTCGTCGTTGACGCCCTTCACTATCGTGGGCACGAAAACTATCGAAGAGTGATGCTTCACCTTCCTGAAGTTCTCGATCACTTTCTTCTTGACCTCGAGGAGGTTTTTGCCTCTCGCGCGGACGTATATCTCCTCTCTCAATCCGTCGAATTGGAGGTATACTGTATTGAGCCCCGCGTCGCTGGCCCTCTGGCAGAAGTCCAGGCTCTTGGCGAACTCGATGCCGTTCGTGGCGACCTGGATCTGGGCGAATCCCAGGTCCTTCGCCGCCTTGATTATGTCGATGAACCTAGGATGAATCGTAGGCTCCCCGCCCGAGAACTGGACGGCCGGAGTGGGAACGGGCCTCTGTGCCCTGAGGACCTTCAGCATCTTCACCACGGTCTCGTAGTCGGGCTCGAAGACGTATCCGGCCTGGTTCGCGTTCGCGAAGCAGATCGGGCATCTGAGGTTGCATCTGTTTGTGAGGTCGACGTTCGCGAGCCCCGTGTGGCTCAGGTGGAGGTCGCACAGGCCGCAGTCGTTCGGGCATTGCTTCGCCTTCGGTATGGCCGGGTTTTCGACCCCGACCCCGTCCTTGGCCCATTTCTCGACCCTCAAGTACATCTCGGCGTCGGACCAGACGGTGTCCTTGAATGCGCCGTGTTTCTGGCAACTCTTCTCCATGACCACCTTGCCGTTCTCCTCGCGGATGGTCGCGGGTATGATCGCGAGACATTCGGGGCAGAGACTCTCTGTTCTCTTCGGCAGACCCGATGGTATAGCACTCTTCTTGGTCAGCATCAGACCACGTCCCGGAGTGGGATTCTCAGGCAATCATTTAAATCTTATGTCGCTCATCGAGCTACATATGGACCTGAAGAAGCTCGTTCAACAGCTGGGCGGGGACTTCGATGCACTTACGAAGGAGTACCTCGAGATATCCAGCAATCTCTCACCCTTCGGGCTATCCGACTACGAATCGAGGGCGTATATCGCGCTCGTGGCACTTGGTCCAAATTCGGCCAATCTTGTAGCTCAGGTAGCACAGATTCCAAGGACATCCGCGTACAAGGCGTTGAAAAGACTCGCGTCCAAACGGTTCGTGATTGAGCAGAAGGGCCGCCCAGTATCCTTCGCGCCCGTGGATCCCTCACAGCTGGCCGACACGCTCGCCGCCAAGGTGAAGGAATCGTTCGGCAAGATATCGCGGGTCAAGGACCTTCTCTCCGAGCGTGGAGTGCCGCAACTCGTGTACACCATCATGGGGAAGGAGCGTGTCTTGGACAAGATCGGCGAGATGTTGGATAAATCGACCCACACCTTGGTCATGTCCTCGCCATCGATATCCGTCATCAGACACAAGCTCGGCAAGAGGTTCACGAACGCTATGTCGAGAGGCGTGAACGTGACAGTGATCACGAGTCCGTTCGTGAAGGCCCCTCAAGGCGTCAAGGTCATCAGGAGGAAGGGACTGATAGCTACGGACGTCATCAGCGACGGCAAGACTGCGCTTCTTGCGGCGCCTGATCTCTCGGCATGTGGGTACACCGACAACGAGACGCTATCGAGGCATCTCGAGGATTTCTTGAGGATCATGGGGGAGAGGAGCGATTGAGGGCCGATGTCCACACTCGCGTGCGAATCCTCTAGCTTGGCTCGGATGCTCGAAGCCCGATGCGCGATCTAGCGCTCGTCCAAGAGACACTTGCCAAGGTACGCTACACGTAGCTGGAACCCTTTACCCCCGACCGCCAATTGTCCAGCCCGGGATGGTCATGAACAGGACTAGTAGATGGGAAGACAGGTCGGGGCAGGTCTCATTCGCGGTAGTGGCGATCGTGCTTCTTGTCGCATCCGGCCTCACGGGCACCTACCTCGCGAAGCAACAGCTGGACGAGTTGGAGGCTGAGAAGCAGGCCAAGCTCCTGGACGCGATGGAGCATGCGATAAAGAAAGTCGCCCAGGAACTTAGCCTGTTGGCTGCGACCGAGGCCCAGAAGACCGTCTCCGGATGGGACTCGTTCCCGGTAAACGAGACCGAGATATCCGATTCCTTCTCTGATCAGATGGCCGAACACATCAGGTCGACATATCCACGCGACGACGGGAGGTTCAGGTTGGACCTTGCCAACTGGTCAGGAGGATTGTTCTTCATAGAGCAGAAGACGTTCGACCTGGTGCCGTCGAACAGCTCCGCGGCGGCAAGCCTCGATATCGAAGGCTCGAAGATGGATTTCTCAAAGCTCCCAGCGCCTTCGGCCGAAGTGCTGGGCGAGAGAACCGTCAACCCTTACTACGTCGCGGTAGGCAACTTCTCCGTGAAGGTGTCCCAGGGAGCCGTCGCGCTCTCCAAGCAGTCATCCTTCCAGCGACCGATCATATCCGCCCTGCCATTCTTGGAGACGAAGCTCAGGGCGTTCGAGGCATCCTCGGACGGAGAGTTCTCGGACCTCGGCAAGATGGTGAGCTACATGCTCACGACCTTGTGCGAGCTGCGCGTCCTCGAGGGATATGGCCAACCGATGTATACAGGCCTGGACACATCGGAGATACTGACTGAGCAGGATGTCCACAGAGCGGTCTCGGTCGGCTTGCTCCTCGAACAGGCCCGCCTCTTCAAAGCCTTCGATCCGGCCTTCGAGTCCGCGGTCGCTCAACTATGTGGCGGAGGGAACCTCGGGACGCTCGCGCTGTCATCCAGCGAGCCTCGGTACTTGGACCCGGCCGAACTGTTCCTGTGGTTCCTCGGCAAGACCACCCCGGGGATCGACCCACACACCGTGGTCGCACAGGCGATGTACGGTCTCTCGGACCAGCTTTGCGTGAAAGTGCTGGACTACATGGGCTGGCTCGGGGCGCTGGACGGTGCCGTGGCCACCCTCGACAACATCGAGCAGACGATGGACTTCGTCATGTCTTACCTGACTGGAGAGGACAAGGCCAAGGAGGCTGTCACCACGTGGATTGCGAAGACCCTGGATCGCGCGGGTGGGGGGAGCTCGCCTTTCAGGCCATTGTTCTCCGGCGATGGTGATTTCGCGGTCTCAGTGCCTCAGAGGCAATACTTCGTCGAGGATGCAGCAGGCAACCTCTACCCCGTTTGGGTCGGGAACATCAGTGCCATTGTGGACCTACCCTCGTACGACATCTTCTCCTCCGATGAATGGAGAGACTTCTATCCTGCCTTCAAAGCATCACAGTCGAGCATCAGGACGCTGGTCCGGGACAGCGTGACGCGGTTGGCCTTCGACGTCGCGGGCATCGCCGAGCTGGACATGGGTCAAACCTCCATCAACCCCGCTGATGGGAAGGACATATTCTCGGCCCTGGCCGACGGGACGGGCGCGGTCAAGATCCGGCTGGACCAGGGGGCGCTCTCCTCGGCCGCGAAGGACCTCCCGTTGTTCAGCGAGGAGTACGAGCTTGCCCAAGGGCTCAGCGACTTCATCTTCAAGAGGGACCTGGACCTCGTGGATCGCCCGGGTTTGCTGCAGGACGCTTACTCCGATCTCGTCTCGAAGGTCCTTTCCAGCGCTAAGCACGCTTACATCCCCGACCTCGTGGTCCCTGTGGAGGAGCAGATCAGGGGGCTCGTGACCTCCGACCTGGAATCAGATCCATCCTGGGGGGTCGGTGCTGCTTCGACATCCTTCATCGATGCCGTCTGCAGGCAGAGGCTGAGTCATATCGGTTCCGTCATCAGTGCTTCAGTGGCCAAGGCGGATGACGGGTTCGCCGGGCCGTTGATCGATTCGGTGGCATCGATGCTCGTCGCGGGCGCTCAGGGCTTCCCGGGCCTGAAGTCATCGATCGAGGAGAGCCTAACGGGCTTCGCTCGCGGCGTGCTCTCCCAGAAGGAGATGTCCGCGTTCAAGGACTCGGTCTACATAGACCTCACGAATCCGTTCGAGTTCTGGGAAGGTGACCGGGGCTCGGCCGTTGACAAGAACAGGGTCATGACCGAGTCGCTCAGTGTGAGCGTCCCCGACGGGCTCCCGGACATGCAGGTAGTTCCGTTTGACAGCGCAGCTGGAGGCGATTCCCTCGACAACATGTTCCCGACCGGCGATCTGTTGGTCCAGGTGAAAAGGCCTTGGCAGTTCGACCGGGGAAGATCGGAGTATCCGAACGTCCACATGACCTCGATCTTCAACCTCTCGGCCACGCCCTTCACCACCCAATGGACCGTCTCCGTGCTCGGGATGGTCGAGATAGTCACGTCATCCACAGACTCCGCGTTCCAGTCGCTTCTCTCCGACGGGGGCCCTCATTCCAGCTCCAAGGTGAGGATACAGCTCTCCTTCCCAGTCGTCCTGCATTCGGCCTGGGCCCTTCAAGGTGTGGAATACAATCCATCGAACACCGCGCTGTCGGATACCATTGCGGCTGCCAAGAAGTTCATCGACACGGTGTGGAAGAAGCTCGAGCCTGCCTTCGGCTGGATCAAGGACGGGCTCGAACGGCTCTACAGGTTCATCACCCACGCTTTTGAGACTCTCGCGAGCTTCGCGACGAAGATGGTCAAGGCCGTCGCATCGGCCCTCCAGACATTGGTCGAAACGCTCCAGACCTACGTCCAGAAGATCGCGGACTCGGTCCTGGGGAAAGCGGTCCGGGCCTTCATAGACCTCACGGGCCGCGTGGAGTTCCGAATATCGTTGTACGGCTTCGTCGTGATCGTGCAGACGAACCTCCCAGACCTCATCTATCGTCAGGGCACCGACATGCTCAGGTTGATCGTATGCACGAACAGGCTCGGCCCGGGGATATCGGTCGGCGTGAGGGTCGCGAAGATGAGCGACGGCAGCTTCGACATCATCGCCAACGGGACGCTCACCATGAGGAAGCTGAGCGTGGACGTACGCGTGGACCCGTTGATGCACATCATGCGCAGGTTCGTCGAGATGCACTGCGTGGCGAAGAAGTGGGCGATGGACCTCATGATCCCCGAGGTGGAGCCGTACGAGCTTGCCCAGGTCAGCACGGCGAACATCCCGGGCGTGGGGGCGTTCCTCTCGAACATACCCATACCTGTCCTGGGGCTCTCGGCATCGATCGAGGCCGGCTTGCGATTGAAGTACGCTGCACCGTTCCCGATGGATGTCGTGATAAACGAGTTCGAGTCGAACCCTTCCGGCATCGACTCAGATAGGGAATGGGTGGAGCTCTACAATCCGCTGGACAAGCCGAAGTGCGTCGACGGGTGGACGGTCACGACCCAGCACGGCAAGAGCAACTCGCTCGTCCTGACCGGGACGATCCCGAAGAACGGGCTCATGGTCTTCAAGCTCCCGGGCATCTTCATCGATAACGGCGCCCCGGACGACCCGTTCAACGATGGCGATTCCCTCGTGCTCCAGGACCCAGCCGGCCTAACGGCGGACGCCACCCCGATGCTGAAAGACACGGCGAATGATGACCGGACATGGCAGCGCAGCTGGGACGGAGGCCCCAAGTGGATCTTCGCGCATGGGACCATGGGGAACTCGAATGGCATTCCGGTGCTGCTCGCCAGCTCCGACTTCATCGCCAAAGCGCTGTTCGAGGCGTTCAAGCAAGCGTTCACCGAAACGCAGCTGCAGGAGGTCACGGCCTCGCTGGACTTCCTCGTGCTCTTCGCCAAGCGGGTGCTGAACAACTTCATCGAGAACATGATCTCGCTAGTCGGCGAGATAATCCACGAGGTCACGTTCTTCATCAAGGTGACGGTGAACGATGCGAGCGGCTCCGCGGGTGTGGGCTTCAGGACCTCGTTCGTCGTCACCGGAGGGGCGATAGTCGAGCTGCTGAGATGGCTCATCCACTCGTTCGCGACGTTCATCGTGAACCTGGGAAGGGCGAGCAACCCGATCGCATATCCGGCCTTTCCACCGGGTTTCTTCGCCGGGTTGTACCTGAGGTTCGAGCTGCTGTTCGAGGTCGGCGTGCCGAAGCTGATCCGAGTGATCGGAGGTGCTGGGAGCATCGGACAGAGGTTCGAGTGCGCGGTCGTGGTGTCGCCGAACATGCCTGCGCTGGGCAAGATAGTGGGAAAGCACTGGGGCAACTGGAGCATCGACTTCGGCGTGTGCCTCTCGGGCGTGCCGAAGGAGTTCGCGAAAGCCTTCATGCTGAAGGAAACGGGCGACCTGATAGACTTCTGGATCGTCAAGGCGAGGCTCTATGGGATATGATATCGCAAAAGAATAAATGCCTATGATGCATCCTTCGCCCGACATCCATGGACGTCATCATCACCTCGCTCTTGGACGAGCTATTCTCCAAGGTCTGGTTCGAACTGACATTCCTGCTCGTCGTCTCCCTTTTCGCGGGCTTCTTGTTCGCGAGGTTCGGCCAGCCTCGGGTCCTGGGGTACATCGTGGTCGGAGTGGTGATCGGTCCAAGCGTGCTGAACATCATTCGGTCCTCGGGAACCCCGGGAACCGGTGTGTCCCCACTTCCGGAAACCGTCCAGATGCTCGCCCTGCTGGGAGCCATCGTGCTCCTGTTCATGATCGGGTTGGAGTGCGACCTCAAGCAAGTGTATGCTAGGCGGTCCATCGCCATCGCGTTCGGAGGGGTGGTCGTCCCGTGGCTCGGCGGGTATCTACTCGCGCTCGCTATGGGCTTCGGGCCCGACGCGATATTCATCGGGGCGACGCTCGTGGCGACGAGCGTGGCCATAACCGCCAGCGTGACGTCCCAGCTCGGCCTGATCGGTACCCCGATAGCATACGCCATCGTGGGTGCAGCGGTCGTGGACGATGTTCTCGGCATGGTCGTCCTTGGCATATCGAAAGAGCTCGCCCCAGGGGCGGGGCTCGACTATGGAGCTATCGTACTGCTCGTCGTCGGGGCGACTCTTTTCATCGTGGTGGGGGCATGGATCGGTTCTCGTTATCTCACGAAGCTGGTCTTCGACGTCCAGGTCTCGGGCTTTCGCAGGAAGCTCCCTATGAGTGGATTCGTGCTGGCGCTCGCGATAGCCTTCCTATACGCGTTCATAGCAGAGGCCATCGGCATCACGGCCATCGTAGGAGCCTTCGTCGCGGGAACGGCCTTCTCTGGCTCGCCCTTGAGGGATGGGCTCAGAAAAGGAACAAGCTATCTAGAAGCCCTGTTCGTACCGCTCTTTTTTGTTTCGCTAGGTGTCGCGGTCGATGTCCGCGGGATCGAGGACGCGTTCGTGTTCGTGATCGTGCTCACGCTGGTAGCCGTCGCGACCAAGATCGTCGGGTGTGGCGTATCTGCGAAGTTGACCGGGATGTCCTGGTGGGATTCCCTCGCGGTCGGGGTGGGGATGACACCGCGATTGGAGATCGCCCTCGTCATAGCATATTACGGGTTGTCGAACTTGATCATCGACGAGAAGACCTACTCGGTAGTTGTGTTCATGGGACTTCTCACTGCCGTCTTCGCACCAGCACTCCTCAGGGGTGTGCTCAAGCGGGGCGGACACGTGGTCATACCATCGTAGGATGAAGTGGTAGGTGAGATCAGTTCGGGACGAGTGCGAGATTCTCCGAGAAGTGCCCGCTCCTCGGCAGCGAGCTCTCCTCGCTGGCGTCGGGACCTGCCATTCCCAGAGATAGAAGGAACGCTCGACCGAAGGCGATCGCTTTGTCGGCGTCTCCAGCTTCCAGCTCACGCAGGAACGCCTTCCCAACCAACACCGCGAACTCCTTGTCCTTCTTCATCCTGAACGATCTCGGTCGTTCTATGGACTTCTTCGAGATATATACGGTCGGTGATGGCAATCAGCGATGATTCTCAACAATGAGAAACTCTGCCAAGTGATGGCAAGCTCATTTGATGCGGTCCATGCCTTTCATGTAAGGCCTGAGGACGTCGGGAACGGTCACCGTGCCATCCTCATTCTGGTAGTACTCCAATACTGAGATCATCGTCCTCGGGAGCGCTATCCCTGAGCCGTTGAGCGTGTGAATGAACTCGCTCTTCAGGTGAGGCTCCCGCCTGAACTTGATCATCGCCCTCCTCGCCTGGAACTCCTTGAAGTCGCTGCACGACGAGACCTCGAGCCACACATCCATGCCAGGCGTATAGGTCTCGATGTCGTAGGTCTTCGATGAGTGGAAACCTGTATCCGCGGTGCACAGCAGTTTGACCCTGTATGGAAGCTGGAGCCCCTGCACAACTGCCTCGGCGTCCCGCAGTAGAGTCTCGAGCTCTTCCTGGGACGTCTCGGGCACGACGAATTTGACCAGCTCGACCTTGTTGAACTGGTGCACGCGCCCGATGCCCCTCGTGTCGATGTGCTTGCCCGCCTCTCGCCTGAACGACGGGAGGTAAGCTGTATGGTAGATCGGAAGCTGCTTCTTGTCAAGGATCTCGTCCGCGTACATGTTCGTGACAGGGACCTCCGCGGTCGGGTTGAGGTAGTAGTCATCGCGTTCTATCCAGTACATGTCCTCGTGCATCTTCGGCAGCTGGCCCGTCCCGACGCAGCTCTTCCTGTTGATCATCACGGGCGGGAACAGCTCCTTGTATCCTTGTTCATGGTGCAGGTCAAGCATGTAGTTGATGAGCGCCCTCTCCAGGCG
>CALMQK010000280.1 GCA_937872085.1 uncultured euryarchaeote | reverse complement strand
GCATTCCCGTGGTCAAGGTCGATCCGAGATACAGCAGCAGAAAGTGCCCGGCATGTGGGAGGATACCTGATTCCCGAATGGGCACCTGGTCAGAGTTCGCCTGTGAGTGTGGCTGGCGGATGGACAGGCACATAAACGCTAGCATGAACCTGCTGCAGACAGCCATCTCCAAGGGATTGGAGGTGGCAGGGGGCTTACGGTTCAGCCCCGGCGCGTTCCAGCATGACGTTGTGATGACCCTATACGAGCCAGCGATGGCCGCACGGTCGGAGCTGAATGGAACGAGTCGTGTCGGAGTGACCTCCTAGGTCACAACCCGATTGTTGACAGAACCCCCGCATGGCAATCAGGGCATCGGCCGCTTCGCCCTGAAGCGATACGCGAACATTGACTCGAAGAACATCCTCTGCTCCTCGAGCATCTCTGACTCGTATCTCTCCTTCGCGGCCTTCAGGACGGAGGTCAGTCCGGTCAGGGAAGAGAGCACCATGTATATCCGTCCGCCCGGAGCGAGATGGCGCCAAGCCTGATCCAAGAAACTGACCAGTATCTCGCTCCCTTTCTCTCCCCCTGACCACGACCTCTCGATCCAGCTGGTGGAGCTGGAATCGCTCGGGAGATAGGGAGGATTGAAGGCTATGACATCGAAATATCCGTTCACCTTGTCGAACAGGTCGCTCTGCAGCACCTGGATCCGCACTTGGTTCCTCGCGGCATTCCTCCTTGTGAGCTCGACCGCGTGAGGGTTGACGTCCGTGGCGGTCACCTTTGCACCCATTTTCGCTGCATGGATGGCAATCAAGCCCGTGCCTGCTCCGACCTCGAGGAAGGTCTGGTCCCGTGCGACCTCCACTATCCTAAGAAGCATGTAGGAATCATCGCTCGGGTTGTATACCTCGTCGGCCGTGTCGATATCGATCAGGCGGTCCAGCTGCATGCTGGAGTGGAATGTCGATAATGCTTAAGGATTTGGTGGGACAATCTTGATTAGTGTTCTTGGCATCAGGACTTGCCGTTAGGATTCCGCAGGGACAGGAGAAGGGGGGATAGCAATGAATTCATGGGTTTGGGTCGTGCTGGCGGCAATCATTGTCAGCATAGCCATCTCAGCCTGGAAGCAATACAACTTCTCCATCATAGCAAGCATCGTGTGCGTGTTCGCGTACATCGTGTCATACCTCGCAGCGCCCCCGTCCGGGATCACCGACGAGCTGGGCTTCTCCCCCCACGACCTCGTGGACCCCAGCCGAGCCTACACAATCCTGACTTCGATGTACACGCATGCCGGCACGGGGCATCTGTTCTTCAACCTGCTGGGACTCATTCTCATAGGGGTCGTGTTCGAGCAGAAGATAGGCACGAGACCCTACATCCTGCTCTACATCCTTACGGGGATATGCGGCAGTCTTGCGTTCGCGGCGCTGAGGTGGACAGGACCCAACGTCATCGCTGTCGGAGCATCGGGAGCCATCTTCGGTATCCTGGGAGGATT
>CALMQK010000279.1 GCA_937872085.1 uncultured euryarchaeote | reverse complement strand
CCGCGTGCTCGGGGTCGCCTTCGATCGTCAGCTTGATCTCCTGCCGTATCATGCCAGCATCTCTCAGATTGCCTCAATCTTAATCTTCTCAAGTCTGTTGAGTTCAACGAGAATCGCGTAGAGCGTGTTGTCGTCGAGGTTCATGCACTCTTGAATCCCGTCGAGGTCTATTCCCTTCTTGATTCCAGCGAGAACGTCATCCATCTGCCTGTCCATCTTCTGACTTGCGTTTGTTGCCATCTTCATCACTCCTGCCGTATCATTCCCTACTCCCTTGCCTAGGTCTAAGTACAGCAATCATCCAAGCGAATCGAGCTGAGGTTCTTTGGAGTCGCCCATCTGTTGTGGTGAACTTCGCTCTGCCTTTTAGGAATCGGATTTCGGTATGAGAGTCGTCATTGAGCCGGTGAAACCATTCTCGATCCGTGTAAGCGGGGAGGAGCATCACGACTAACTTCCCGCTCTTCTGTTCGAGCTGCGCCTTCGCCACCCATTTCTCAATCGTTCCCCGGGGCAAATATGGCGGGTTGCAGTAGGTTCGCTCTCCCCAATCGACCAAGAGGCCGTCGAAACCTGCTTGACGCGGATATGGGCATGGGTCATAGGTGAAATGAAACTCGCTCTCGAGCTCCCTCATCATCTTTGCAGGAGTCAACCAGAACACATCCGGATCAAAGTGATTTGCCATCCCTACTCCCTACCGTATGCCCCTTCATCCTTCGATTCGCAAGCTATCAGGATCTCTTCGCAGAGTTTTCTAGGAACGACCGCCAACTGTTCATAGGATTCGCCAAAGTATGTTCCTCTGGGAGTTTTTCGATGACATGGATCGCCATAATTGCACGACCTCGGTTTGAAAGGGATATTGGTCCAGAGGTCCGTCGCCTTCATTCGCAGGTCGTCCGGTTTATCCTCTGGCTCACCATACTGACAATAAGTAACGGTCTTGCGATCCTCGGTGAAGATTGCTGGCATCATGTTCCTTAGCATGGCCCTTGGATTCTCAATAATATACCATCGCGGGTCGATTTCAGCGATTATCTCAATGGTCGTATGGATAATCTCAAGGGCATGGATTGCTGTCTCTGATGTCGGCCACCTTTTATCCCGCCAATTCTTAGGAATTGTATTTGTCGAGAAGGCTTCACATGGTGGGGATGCCCATATTAGATCGGGATGCCAGCCTGGAAGGTCGAAAGCGGGAATGAACTCCATGATGTCCTTGCAGACAGTCGGCTTGAAGTGTGAATCATTGTCCAGCGTCCTGCACTCATGCCCTCTGGCCTCTGCCACCTTCGTAAAGGATTTCGTCCCGCAGAACAATTCGAGAACCTTCATCCGTCACCCTTCTGTACTGGCTCACGAAGTTTTCGGAGAGTTTCGACATACCATTTACAGTCTTTTTCACCGGGACGAGCTTCACAGATGACATCCGCTTTTCGGAGATTCGCCAGGCTTGGTTCCTGCAATCCCTTATCGAAGATGCAGACCTCGCACATCATGTCGGCGTGATCGCCCATCTACTTCACCTTCTCCTCGTGACCGCACCAGCATCTCCAGATTGGCAAGATATTTCCCGACATATCAACGGGATGATGCATCTCGCTACCGCACTTCGGGCATAGCTTCTTTTTCTCTCGCGCCCTCATTCTTGCATCATTGGCGTCAGTGAATTTGGTCATCTACTCACTGTCCTTATGGGGCTTGAAATTGTCTCGAACGAATGGGCCGTGACAACACTCCTCACATTCGATTGGATACTTGGGCCAAGGTTTCCCTTCGATGTTTAAGACGACCCATTTAGATTTCTCAGCACAACCATCGCAGATTTCTTCTGGGCCATAGTTGCACGACTTCTCACCCATCGCGGTCAGCCTCCACAGGATTCAGTTTGCCATCCCGCCAATGCTTTCGCA
>CALMQK010000278.1 GCA_937872085.1 uncultured euryarchaeote | reverse complement strand
CGGGGTCGAGGTCCGTCTCGTGGACATACAACGAACCGACCATCTGGCACGAGTTTACAACCGCTGCGTCCAAGGTCGCGCATAAGTCAGGTTACAAGACTGTCTACGTGACAAATGGATACATCCAGGAGGGCCCTCTCAGGGAGCTCAAAGGGGTGATCGATGCCATGAACATCGATGTCAAAGGCTTCACCGACAGCTTCTACAAGGCGACATGTGGCGGGAAGCTTCAGCCTGTCCTTACATCCTGCGAGGTCGCAGTCGAATTGGGGATGCACGTCGAACTCACCTATCTGGTGATCCCGGGGTACAACGATTCCGAGGCGGAGATGGATCAGTTCTCCAAATGGGTTGTGGATTCCCTCGGGCCTCAGATCCCGGTCCACTTCTCGGCATTTCACCCGGACTACAAGCTTATGGACGTTCCACCGACACCTGCAAGGACACTGTCCAACGCCTATGATCGGGCAAGAAAGGCCGGCCTGCAGTTCGTGTATCTCGGGAACATCCTCGCGGGGGACCGAGACGACACCGCTTGCCCCAAGTGCGGGACGAAGGTGGTCGAGAGAGAGGGGTTTTCGGTGCATCGAACCAATCTGAAGGACAACATGTGCGGGAACTGCGGAGCAGACCTTTATCTCGTGATTTGACGTGAAGGCGACTGCAGTCTGTCCTGCCCGGAAGCCGACCAGATGTTGCCTCTTAGAATGAAGTCAGCAGGAATATCAGGTTTCCGACCACCGCGGAGAAGACCAAACTCGCTAGCAGGGCCACGAAGAACGCTAACATTGGCGTTGCCCAGAGTCTAGTATGCCCCGACCTCACGAGAAGATCGATCTCCTTCTCGAGGTCCTCGTGCTTCTTTGGACGCACATAGAATACGTGTTCTCCCCCCTCCATCCTCTCCATGAGCCAGACATACTTGCCCTTCAGCTGCGAGTACTCGGCCTTGTACCCGAGAAGAGCTTGTGGAAACTTGAGCTCCCTGGAAGCGATGTTTCTTGACAAGAAATAGATGGGCATGAGTAATGCCGTGATTATCGCCGCATTGATGAGAATGACGAACGAGAATGGGAAGAATAGTTGTGCCGTCCCTGTGTCCCCGTGAAGCAGCGGAAATCCTCCCAGGGCCGGGTACACCGGGAATAGGATAGCCAATGAAAGCAGAGCCTTCGCGTCTGCCCCTCCCCTGATGATGTCGGACATGTACATGGCTACCACGAACAGCATCATGACTGGTATTGCTAGCAGATGTTGGAAGTAGGGGCTGGCACCCCAGACGTAGCCAAGCACCACGACGGCAATGATTGCCGTCGAGTACTTCGCGGCGGGGCCATACTTCGCCATGGCGGAACCTTCCTTTCCATCCCAGTACACATCGGCGAGGATTGCGAGAATGGGGACGATTACCAGGACGTAGGCTAGCGATTCTCCATCAGCGACTAGCTGGACTGGCAGTAGGATTAGCGCAGCGGAAGCAAGGACTATCCAAGCTGGGTTTTCGACCTTCCTCGTCTTCAAGTCTTGGACGGATGCATAGCTCAGAATGACGATCCCGATGACCAGGCGGAGTGCG
>CALMQK010000277.1 GCA_937872085.1 uncultured euryarchaeote | reverse complement strand
GGATACATCTTTTTTCAAGTCGCCGTCGACCTCCCCTCGCTGCTTGTGATCCTTGATGGCCTGCGGGTTTGTTTCGCCGCCGGAGGCCAAGACTCCTATCCGTATCCTTCGCATATCAGACGACCTATCTGCCTAGACCTAGCCTGATGATCCTGCCAGCTGACTGCGACCGCGTCACGGGCTTAGTCACCACTCTCTATCCTCGGCGCCAGCAAGTAGCTAACACTGCCCTTCCCGCCGGCGATCTTGAACTCCACCTTGACCGGGTAATCATTCCCCAGGTGCATGGTGACGTCGCTTCCCGATGGTACCGCCTTGAGCATGTTCGAGAAGTACTCGAGCGGGAACAGGCTCCTCACAGTGCTCGGGCTCTCGAGCATCCCCATGTCCTTCTTCGATTTCTTCCACTGCACCTGGTCCATGTCCCCCTCACAAAGCATCTCGAAATCGTCCGGGTTGGCAACGAGCGCGATGTGGTCGGACACGCTCTCGCTGGCCTTGATGCCATGGACGAGGTCGTCTACTTTCACAACTAGTTTGGCCGGGAGGTTCAGACTTGGGACCTTCGGGTCGCTCATGCCTGTGGTATCGATGAGGCTCATGCGCCTGGTGATGTCCCCAACGACGAAGTTCAGCCTGCGCTTCTCCTCGTCGTGCTTGATGTCCACGATGTCATCCGATCTCGCAAGCTTCAGGAATTGGCTCAGCTTGTCGATGTCGATGCCGATCTCTGTCTCGTCCGCCTTGAACTCCTCGAAGGCGTCCTTGCCCAATTGCAGGTCGACCATCGCGATGTGCGCGGGATCGACGGCCCTGAGCGTAAGACCGTCAGCGTTCACCATGAACTTCGCCTCGTCTACAAGGGTCGAGACGACGTTCACGACTTCCTTCAATATGTCAGCTCTGGCCTTCGCCTGGAACATTGATCCCCCTTCCGTGTATCTACCTGTAACCTGTCAGCGTTTTTAAAACCTATGGGCACTAGTACTCGCGCCAGCTGTGGCCGCATTTCACGCATCTGAAGATCCTGGTCTCGGGTTCATCGGCAGCTCGCGTCTGCCTCAATACCCAATACGCTTTGTTGTGTCCGCATCTCGAACACTCCGCATCAGCGGTCGGAAGCGTGCCCGACAACTCCCCCAGCACCTCTATCGCCCTGTCCTTGCCCTTGTGCTTGATCACCTGCGACTTCTGACCGGACTCGCTGATCGAACCGCACTTCCTGCACACTAGCTTGCCTTCGCTGGGGAACAGGAGGCTCTTGCACCTCTCACAGAACATGAAAACACAGCTCCGCTCTCATCCCTTCTCGGAGAAAAGCGAAGCCGTGGACGGATAAATAGGTTTCTTCATCACGCGAATCTAGATTTGGTCCCACTGATGAACGGGCTTGTGGTGCTCTCTCGGCTTCGGGACGGCCACAGCCTCGGACTCCCTTGATGGGCCGGGCTCCTCGCGCCCTTCGACCTCAGTGAAGTGCGAGTACTTCTTGTGTCCCCACTCGTTATCGATCATCCTTTCCGCCCTTTTGATCGATTTCGCATCCGGAGAGACCGTGAACCTCGGGAATCCTTTGTTCTGCCTGAAGGGTCTGTTCTGTTGCTTGGGCTCCTCGTACTGCGGGTATCTGAACCTCGGCTTGGCAGAGTAGTTTGGCGCGCCCCTCCTCTTCTGCTTGACGTTCCAGGGGTCCGCGTGGTGCGGGTGCTGATATCCGTGGCTCTTGTGGCGGTGCTTCGACCTGCCGAAACCAGGCGTGCGCGCGTCGCTGACCGGCGCATCGTCGCCACCGTATGTGCCAACCTCGCCCAGCTCGAGCACATTCTCATCGTACTCCACGTCCTGGGCGCTCGCCCAATCTCC
>CALMQK010000276.1 GCA_937872085.1 uncultured euryarchaeote | reverse complement strand
ACGCCGTTGTCCTTCACCCAGACATGGAGCATCCGACCCTCGTCCCTGGCGCTGACCTGGATCCGCCCACCATCCTGAGTATACTTCAACGCATTGTCGACGAGGTTGCTGAAGACGTCCTTCAGCCTCCGCCTGTCAGCCATGATCAACGGGAGCTGGCCCTCGACTTCCATCTGAAGCGTCTGTTTCTTGATCTCGGCGTCGTGCATCCGACCCTCAACGATCTCACCGAGTATCGCATCAACGCGCACTGGTTCCAGATGGATCTGCAGTGAACCCTTCTCGAGCCGGCTGACATCCAGCATGCTTTCGACGAGCCCGTAGAGCTTGTCGGTGTTGGCCTTGATGATCTTCAGGCGCGAGGCGAACTTCGGCTCGAGCTTGGCAGAATACTCGGATTCGATGAGGTCTATGTAACCTCGCATCACTGTCAGGGGTGTCCTGAGCTCGTGAGAGACGATGTCGATGAACTGGGTCTTCATCTTCGTCACGCGCTCCAACTCCTCATAGGTCTGCGTCAGCTTCTCGTAGGACCTCTCAAGTTGGTTCTGCAACCTCACCTTCGACGTGATGTCCATCGCGACGAAGAGCACGCCCTGCGTGTCTCCGCTCGCGGATTTGATGGGGGTGACCTTGACATGCAGGTAGAACGCCTTATCGGAACGGGGCACCATATGAACGTCGGCCTTCTCCCCCTCGTGACCCTCCATGCCGGACATGAGCAGTCCGTCCAGGCCCGATTTTGAAATCACCGGAAGCTCGAAGACGCTTGTTCTTATCAAGTCGTTCTCGGAGGCCACATCGAATATGGTCATCATCTGCTTGTTGACCGAGGTGAATATGCCCTTCGAATCGCACGTGAATATGCCTACTGGTGCCAAGGCAAGCATGCGCTCGGTATCCTCTTTCGCACGTCTGACCTCGAGCGATCCGCGAACGCTCTCGACGACCATCGAGATGTCATCGGCAACTGCAATGAGGAGTTCTTCAAGCTCCTTAGTGAAAGATGTGCTCCCTTTCCTGTTACCGACTATCAGGTAACCGAGGAACTCGCTTCTGAGAAGAATGGAACACGCGATCACCTGCTCGACCTCGAGTGCCTTCGCGAGCGCATGGGCGCTGGCGGGGAGTTCCGTCTGTGAGTCCACTCTGAAGACGACCGAGCGGTTGGCTTCCGACATCCTTTTCCTAAAAGCCACATCGAAATCAATCGATGGCATCGGCGCTTCCCGAGCGGGCACACCGACCGAGCCCATGAACTTCAGCTGAGAATCGCCTTTCTCGACGAGGGCTATTCCGGCATAGTCCGCTCCGGATATCTCCTTGAGCTCAGACGCTATGATGAGGAAGGCCTCTTGGTCTGACTTTATGTCCCTCAGCTTCGAGTTGAGCCTGTTGATGGTCTCAAGAACTGCGAGTCTCTTGCTCGTGTCGTCTACCAATGCCGTGACCTTCCCGTTGGTGATTCCCCATCTCGCATCGCCGGGCTTGCCCTTATGAACTGCTTACGCGATAGATAAGTTGTTTGTCGGTCATGGGTGAAATCGATTGTAAGGTTTAAGCGGCACACAGCCGATGGGGGACCTTGATGGTGCTTAGAAGCTTCGGCGACAAGAAGCCCATTCTGGGGTCAGACGTGTACGTCGACGAGGCCGCAACAGTGATCGGCGATGTGCACCTTCATGATGGCTCGAGCATCTGGCCGGGAGCCGTCATAAGGGCGGACGATGCAAGCGTGGATATCGGGCGATGGACTGCGATGATGGACCTGTCCTTCGCCGAGGCTCCCAAGGGGAGACCGGTGGTCGTCGGGGATGGGTGCATAGTCTCCCATGGAGCGCGGCTGCACGGCTGTTCGATCGGAAACGACTCTCTTGTCGGCCTCGGTGCGATGATCCTGGACGGGGCTACGGTGGGGGCGTGCTCGGTCGTGGCGGCAGGGACCCTCGTTCCGCCCGGGACGAAGATACCCCATGAATCGTTCGTCATGGGCACCCCGGCCAAGATGATCCGGCAAACGAACTCCTCAGACCTGACTTGGCTGCACGACGAGCTTAAGCTGATTGCCGCCAAGGCGAAGATCTATCGATCCTCCTCCCAGGCTTCCATATAAAGCTGGGGAGATCATTTGTGGGGGGTGTCCATATCCAACACATCTGTTTTAAGTATCGCGAGTTGCATAGCACGATTGCTCAGGCCGCACCGATGGTAGGAGGAAGCCTATCGGTGCCAACGAAGGTGTGACAAATGGAAGTGCATTTCGGGAAGCCAGTTGTCGCCCGCGTACGTAAGTGCAGGCTCGTTGTTGTGAAGAACAAACGTGCCCACGACGAGAACGAGGACAACGAATCAAGGTCGCCGACAGCGTAGGGTCTTTCGTGCTTGGATCAGACCGCTTTTTTCGGTGCCTTTCAGCGCTCGCCGTCATCGCGTCAGACGCAATCGGCCAGATTCTCGCCGTTTATATACTCGGGCCGAAAAGGATATTACATAAGTAAGTCATTATCGAAGTGGAAGGGATAAAAATGGTTTCTGGACAACCACCGATGCAGCAGCCGTACCAAATGTACCAGCCAGCGTATCAACCGCCCCACAGGTCGACGGGAGACATGATGAAGACGATGTTCCTGTCGAACTTGATGATTGGCCTAGGGGCCACCCTAGGCCTGGTCCTGATGTGGCTTGGGTCCATAGTCGTGGGCCTATCTACGGACTCAGATGTCGACAAGATGGGCTTGGTCATCAAGTCGCTGGGGACGTTAGCGCTGACGGGCGTCCTGCTCGTCGGTGGACTCGCGAGGCAGGACTTTGAGAAGTGGGTAAGAGTCGTCATGATATTCAGCGCGGCCCTGATAGTCATCTTCATCGGGTTCTGGGCTGGATTCATTGACCTGTCGGGTCTCGGCATGGCCTGAACCACTGACCGCCAACGGTCTCCAAACCCATTTCATTTCTTGATTTCTTTTCCCAATCGCTTCTCTACAGACCTGATCTTCGAGTCAAGCGTGGCCTTCACGCCCTTTCGATCATCTATCTTGATCGTCGTGACGGTCCTGGGGGCCAGCTCCATCATCCGCATATGACATTTCCTGACTACCGCCATGACATCGTCGTAGTCGCCCACGATCACCGTTCCCATGGGGTTCATGCGGTAATCGAGGCCAGACGCCTCGATTATCTTCATGGACTCGGCCACGAACCCGCTCAGGCTCTCCCCCTTGCCCAGGGGGACTATGCTCACTTCGGCCAACATTTCTTTCGAACCTCCGTATACATCTGTCCGTTCAACCCTCGCTTCCTGTGGAGATCACTATCTCGACTTCATTTCTCGCTCTCGTCAAACGCGAACATATTTATACCGCGAGAGGCTAGATTGTCTCCTAAGTATTTGTTTCGAAATCTTTGTAGAGGGGTTGTATTGTTGTGAAAGGGACAGGGGAGTCTATGAACATTCTGACGAAATTGAAGAAGTCAGATGGCGAGAGCAAGCTCGGCACCCTAACCGTAGAGCACCTGACTAAGGCCATCAAGAACAGCATTGACAAGTCTGGCATGCCAGACGAGGAGGCAAGGGCAATGGCCCAGCATGTCATGAACTTCTTCGGATACAGCGAGAGGATCATCGACAACGTGCTCGAACCCGAGGACCGGGACGCCTTCTACATGCTCGAGGACGCGGGAATACTGATGACGGAGAGAGAGGAGACCACGCTCTACGATGGCCGCGAGTGGAGGATCCACTACTGGATGTTCAGGAAGGAGCGCATAACCGAGCTCATATCGGGGAGGAAGGGCGCGTCCACGGACGGAATCAACCAGAACGTGTACGACGAGATCCCCGAGGACATCTGGAACAGGGAATAGTCGAGATCAAACCTCTTTCTTCTCGACATATGCACTTTCATGTACCCAGCGAAAGCCCTTAGGACCACCAAGGAGTAATCCCGCTCGACATGACGCTTTCGCTCTTCCCCTATCAGCCCAGGCCCGGCCAGGAACGGCTGATGGATCTTGTCAGCTCATCGCTGGAGAACCGAGCGCACCTGGTGGTGGAGAGCGGGACGGGGACTGGCAAGACGGTCTGCGCCCTCTCGGCCTGCGTCGAGCATTGCAAGGCGCGAGGCAAGAAGCTGCTCTATGTAACGCGGACGAACTCCCAACAGCGGCAGGTCATGTTCGAGCTGAGGCAGATCCGAGAGCGAACGCCCGTCTTCGGGGTGGCGCTCCAGGGCAGGAGGAACATGTGCCCCCTCGTGAGGACGGATCCCGAACTCTCGGAGGGTTCGCCGGAGGAGCTCTCGAAGGTCTGCAGCGAGAGGAAGGCCAAGGTCATAAAGGGTGAGGAGGAGGCGTGCAAGTACTACGCCACTACCATCAGCGAGGACCTGCAGCCTGTGATGCGATACGCCAGGGAGGAGCTCCCCACGGCCGAGGAGTTCGTCCATTATTGCGTCGACCGGACACTCTGCCCCTACGAAGTCTGCAAGATGCACATGCCAGCGGCGGATGTCGTCACCGCCCCTTACATAATGTTCTTCGACGGGTTCATCAGGCACGCCCTGATGGATTGGATGGCTTGCTCCCTGCCGGACATCGTCCTGATCATCGACGAGGCACACAACCTGCCGAGTTATGCGAGGGAGCTGGAGTCGGCGAAGCTCAGCAACGTCGCCTTGAGGCTGGCGGGGAAAGAGGTGGACGAGTACGGAGATCCAGAGGTCTCTGACGGCATTAGTCTCCGGGATGTGCTGATGATGACCGAGGAGATCCTGGACAGAACCGTCGAGGAGTACCTCATCGACGAGGACGGCATCATACCCCAATCACAGGTTGAAGAGGAGCTGATGTTCCGGACGAAGCAGACGAGCCGGGGCATCAAAGGCATGCTCACGCAGATGTCCAACTTCGGGGAGATGGTCCGTGACAACAAGAAGCTCGTGGGAAGGCTCCCGCGGTCCTATGTCCACGGCACCGCCAACTTCCTGACATTCTGGCAGGGACTCGACGAGGGCGAGTATGTCAAGCTGATCGTCGAGGACGGCAACTCGCGGGGTTTCGAGGCGTTCTGCCTCGATGCGTCCATCGCATGCAAACCGATAACCGAGTGTCACGCCAGCGTCCACATGTCGGGCACCCTGAAACCCCTGCAGGAGTACAGGGAATCCATCGGCCTCCCAAAGGACGCCCGCTTGGCGGACATCCCTTCGCCGTTCCCTCCCGAGAACAGACTGGTGCTGTTCGTCGACGACGTGACGACGAAGTACGACGACATCGAGAGGGATGACTCCATGGTCGAGAGGATCGCGGGCCATATCTCCGAGCTGGTCTCCCGTGTTCACAGGAGCACCATCGTGTTCTATCCTTCGTACTCCTTGATGGAGAAGATATCCTCTCGCATAGGTCCCGCATCTGACGGGAGGAGCGTTTACTTTGAGAAGAGAGCGATGGACCAGGGGGATTTTATGAAGGTCGTGAGCGACTTCAAGCTCTCCAAGGGCAAGTCGCTCCTGCACGCCATCGCGGGCGGGAGGGTCAGCGAGGGGATCGACTTCCCGGGCGAGGAGATGGAGCTCGCCGTGCTGGCCGGAATCCCGTACCCCAAACCGACGGCGAAGCAGCGAGCGCTCGAGCACTTCTGCGAGCTCAGGTTCGGAAAGGGGTGGGATCACGCGGTGAAGGCGCCCACTGGGAGGAAGCTCCAACAGGCTATCGGTAGGCTCATCAGGAGCGAGACGGACAGAGGCGTCGCAGTCATCCTGGATAAGCGAGCAGCGCACTTCCAGGACACGATCGCCGCGAGACGGACGCAGGACGCAGCGAAGGAGATCGAACAGTTCTTCGAGACGCGGCCCTCTCCTGTGCCCATCGCCCTTGCTCAGAAGGTCCGGGTGAAGCGCGGTCTCGAACTCTGAGCCCCATGCGCTCCCATTATAACCGCCCTCCACAATATCGCCGGCAATGCAACCCGCGGAAGCTGCGCTCGTCGGTCTGTGGTTGATGCTGCCTGCGCTGATCCCAAACACGGCTGCCGTTCTCTGGGGTGGAGGCCTACCGATGGACTTCGGCCGGAGCTGGAGGGGGAAGAGGATACTCGGAGACGGGAAGACCTGGCGCGGCTTCTTCGGGGGAGCTCTGACCGGCGCGGCCTTCGGCACTCTGCAGGTCGTCCTCGCTCAGAACTCATTGGCCCCGGACTCCTGGGGTTTCGGACAGTGGCCAGAATCGATCGTGGCTGTGTTCGCCCTCGCATTCGGTTCGATGGTCGGTGACAGCGCGGGCTCGTTCGTCAAAAGACGGTTGGAAATAGGCAGAGGAGCGAAGGCCCCTGGATTGGACCAGTACAACTTCGTCGTTGGGGCGGTGGCGTTCGCGCTCATTCTCAGACCCCAGTGGTTCCTCGGCCACTACATCTTCGACAATGGCATCTTCGGGCTGATACTGTTCCTGGCGGTCGTCCCCATCCTTCACAGAGGGGTCAACATCATAGGTTATAAGTTGGGAAGAAAGAATGTGCCTTGGTAGGGGAGGAAGTCCATGCTGAAGGACATGCTGATGGAGATGAAGGTCGTCCAGAAGGGAGAGTTCATCCTTACTTCTGGCAAGAAGAGCAACTACTTCGTGAACATCAAGAGAGCGAGCACGAATCCGAAGGTGTTGCGCGAGATAGGCAAGGCCATGGCGCCGTACGTCAACGATTGCAAGATCGCCGGGATGGCACTCGGAGCAGTCCCACTCGCGGTCGCTGTCGCCCTCGAGACC
>CALMQK010000275.1 GCA_937872085.1 uncultured euryarchaeote | reverse complement strand
ACCCCTTACAATGGCGATCACGGGAGATTTCCTGAAGTGCCCTGGACGGCAGTATTGGATCAACGATAACATCCCGCGGCTAGTACCTGAACCTGATCAGTTACCCACGTTCGACGCGCACTTCAAGAAATGGGCTGATCTCGAGAAGCTGGAGTACGAGACCGCCAAGGAGACGCATATCGGGGTCTTTTCGGTCAACGGATATAACGTCCCAGAGAAGGTGGGGGAGATCTTGAACGATACCTGCGGCACTGGCCTATGCCTGGATGTTGGGTGTGGAATCCTTCCAAAGCCGAGCTACATGAAGGCCGCCACACGCATGAACTTCTTCGGGATCGACCTTTTCATGGGCGATGAGCCGCGAACGTTCCCGTTCGCCCAGGCATATGGAGAGTTTATTCCGTTCAAGGACAAGAGCTTCGATACCGTGCTCTATGCCTCGGTGATCGACCACCTCTATGATCCGTTGCGATCCCTGAAGGAAGCGCGCCGGGTAATGGTCGACGATGGATCCCTGATGATCTGGTATTCTGACGCTGGCCTTGGGCTGCCCTACCTGCTCTGGAAGGTCAAGCGCAAGCCAGCCCAGTACAACAAGCACCACCAGTGGGGGTTCACCGAGCGGTCCATGACGAGGCTGGCCAAGAAGGCTGGATTCAAGGTTGAAGGGTTCGTTATGCTGCCCGACAACACTTGCAGGCTAATGATCGCTAGTAAACAAGGTGGGCGCGCGTGAACAAGAGCTGCCTTTCGTGCTGGTTTCTCAGAACGTGTAATGAACGCACAGAGCCATGTAGATCGTGCGGGTTGGGGTTCACGCATTACAGGCCACGTAGCGCCGGGCCACCACCGAAAGGCGCTAGAATCGTACAGAAAACACTCTAGAACACCATAGCGGGGTAGCTCAGATCGGTTAGAGCGACGGACTCATATCGCCGTAGACTGGCGTGAGAGATCCGTAGGTCGGAGGTTCAACTCCTCCCCCCGCTTCCAATGGCACGTGGTCCAACAGTACGACACGGCTCTTACAAAGCTGAGAAGAGGGTGCAACTCCTTCCGTGCCAACCTACTTTTTCACAATCATATTCATATACCGTGTAGCTGATTCGATCTACCGTGAAGTATTCTCACAGGAGGCACGGAATGTCACTACCAAATCGTACATAGGAGGTGACATCCAGTGTCTCACAAAAAGGCGGGAAACCGTTTCACGGTACGCTACAAGGGGAAGTGCTCCTGCGGGTTCAGGAGCCACTCGATCAGGAAGCTAGGTGAACACGCGAGGGCTAAACACCACGTTCTCGATAGGCCACCGAGGACCGCAATCGTACACCGTCTAGGAAGGTAGGCTAGCTACTTTTTCACATTCACGGCCAGTTCGAAGTCGACCTCACCGTGATCAAGGGGGCAGATGAAGGGGAACTCCTCATCGTCGGGGTACTCCGTAACGGTGAGATCACACTTCGGCTTCCGATCACAGACCTGATTGGCGCAACGCCACTTAGTCCTCATGATCAAGCGATCTGAATTGGATCTATAAGAAATGGATCATGGCTTTCAGCGTTTCAGCGCCTTCCGCTTCGTTTCGATCAATGCCTGGGCTTCGTCAAGGATCGATTCCCACTGATCAAGAAACGCAGTATCCTTCTCGAACCCCATATCCAGCACAGCACAGATTCCGTACAACTTCTCCATGGCCTGATCCAGCGCCTCATTCGGTTTCATGGTAGGGGATCATCTGTACCTCCATATAACGATCAGCCTCGGATCGCGCTAAATCGACTTGTCCGCGCCAAAGAATTATCCCTTCAGGTGTCCTTCTAGGTTCATGACGAATCACCCCGTAGGCTGGCGGAAGGATCCAGCACGCCACGCACTGGCGGCGAGGGGCATCTCAACTAAACCAGTTCGTCGGGGACGACCGTTGACGATCCCAGATGGGTACACGCTGATTCCTGAACCACAACATGAACACCCCGATATATGGCTGCCTGTAAGGGACGACGTTCCATCGAGGATGACGGCACTCGCCATGAACGGTGCCTATTGGGATGCAGTCGAGGCCATGCTTCGATACGTTGAGCCAGGTGACACACTTGACCGAGACGAAATCGCTGAAGTGACGGTCGCCGTGATGGATTACTTCGAACGCGATCACAAGTATGAGGAAACGGAGGAAGAAAATGGCCAAAAGTAGCGGTTGGCGCAGGGATCCGGCACGACACGCGCTCGCGGCGCACGGAATCAAAAGCAGATCCGCTTCAGTTCCCAGCCCACAGCCACGGCCAGGTATGATCACAAAAGACGAACTGCTCAAGATGAAGGCCGATTATGATGATCATATCAAGCGCAACTGCGAGGACTGCAGGCGATGTGGCAGATTCGGGAGTGATCCAGAGAACTACGCCTCGTTCTACTCAGACTTCGACGAC
>CALMQK010000274.1 GCA_937872085.1 uncultured euryarchaeote | reverse complement strand
TGTGCCAAGTGCTCGAGACCAAGACGAAGGATTGCGTGCCCAGCGGTGAGACACCAACCATTATTCGTCACACGGCTAAGGGCGGGGCTGCCTTCAACTACCTCAAGGGCAGGATTGGCCTCTAGTCGCTAGAGCCGCATGACCATCCAGTCCTCATCGAAGTACTGGCGTTCTTCCTTGATCGCGCGGGGCATGCGGGCGACCTTAACGAATCCGACTTTGCCGTAGAGTCCTTTCGCTCGTTTGTTGTAATCGATCACTGCGAGGTCGATTGCTTCGAGGCCGCGCATGCGTTGCTTTGCCAGAGCGATGGTCTTTCGAATCAGAGCTTCCCCAATGCCCCTTCCTCGGACTTCCTTGTTCAGTGCGATTCCAAACACGGCCCTATGGGACTCCTTCCACATGCGTCGTTTCACATCGCAGTTGCCCACGATCCTGCCATCGTACTCCACTAGCAGCATGACCGTCTGTTTTCCTTTTATCTCTCGGATTCGCTGCTTCAGCCATCGCCTTTCTGCCCTGATGTTGGTTTTCTTGTCGATCAGCAATCCGGATTTCTCTTCTCCGACGAACTCGTTTATGAAATCCATCAGCGATCTTGCATCGGTGGACCTGGGCTCCCGGAACACGACCTTTGTCCCGTCCCTTGCGGTGAACACGTATCTCTGCACGACTGGGGATGGATGGCACGTCTGAAAAGCCTTCGGTATCCTCGGGTTGTCCTGGGGTGAAGCGCACTCAGCTGTCTCCTGTGCTCCACTATTGGAGGCCCGACGATTTCGAACCGTGCTCCATTGACGGATGAGGATGGCCTTGGGGCGACTTTCTCAAATCCACCAGCGCGTCCTTCTCGATACTGGCCAGCATTGTTGTCTGACTCTATGCAGGTCTTTTCGAGTCGCGAATCTGGCTCAAGAAAAATATAAATAGGCTGAGGTCGATATGTCTGTCAGACAAAAAGGCCGATATCGTCGGACAGCAGAGGCATACCAGATGGTAGAGTCGGAACGGGTCACGATTAGATTGCCAAACGAGAGGGTACAAGCGCTGCAGGCGCTGGTCGCTCAGGGTAAGTTTTCGACCATATCCGACGCCATCAGGGCGGCCATCGACAAGTTCGTCGAGGGCGAGCTGACGCCCGAGTACATCGAGAAGATCACGGTGGAATTGCCCAAGGGAAACGTTGTCAACCTGAAGCAGCTGGTCCAAGAAGGCGACTCTGTCTCAGTGGACGACGCCATCAGGAACGCTGTGCGCGAGTACATACGAAAGCGAGTGTCCAAGGCAATGGAAGAATTGGAACGGTGACACTCTAAACAACAGCGAGGATGGGATGATGTTCACACACACGCACACACACGAGCTCCAGCGCTCAAGGGAGGTTGTCTAGGATGCTGGACAAGCTAGTACAGGATGCGCTGGGTAGCGAGAGTGAGCTCGACCTCCGCCTCGCACCGAGGATATGCGTGATCGGCTGTGGTGGAGGCGGTTCCAACAGCGTTCACAGGCTGAGGCGTGTCGGCCTCGAAGGCGTGGACACGATCGCTCTCAACACTGACAAGTTCCATCTTGCGGGCATCAATGCGGACCAGCGGCTCCTCATCGGAGACCAGGCCGGCTATGGCACAGGTGGGGACCCCGTGCTCGGCGAGAAGATGGCCTACGCATCCATCGACAAGATCGACGCGCTCGTGAGAGATTATGATATCGTATTCATTACCGCTGGGATGGGCGGAGGAACAGGGACCGGGTCGGCACCCGTCGTCGCCGAGACCGCGAGGAAGCACGGTGCGATAGTCGTCGCGCTCGTCACACTACCATTCGACATCGAGAAGAGCAGGTTGAGAACCGCGCTCATGGGCATCGCGAAACTGAAAGAACGGGCTCACAGCACGATAATACTCGACAACAACAAGTTGATCGATCTAGTGCCGAAACTGCCCGTCGAGCAGGCCTTCATGGTGATGGACCAGCTCATTGCAGAGGTGATCAAGGGTGTCACGGACACGATCTGTCACACCAGCATGATCAACCTGGACTTCGCGGACTTCCGGGCCATGATGCTTCATGGCGGCGCCTCCACCGTCCTGTACGGTGAGGGGGAAGATCCCGTAAGAGTGGTGCATGATGCGCTGAACAACCCCTTGCTCGATGTCGATCTTGAGGGAGCGTCTGGCGCCCTGATACACATCACGGGCGGCCCCTCCCTCTCACTGAAGAGGACATTCGAGGTCTTCAACGGCATCACGAAGGAGCTGAGCCAGGAAGCGAACGTGAAGCTCGGTGCGAGGATCGATGCCGACTTTGGGTTTAACATCAAGTTGATCGGGATCGTGACTGGAATCCCTTCGCTCGAAGGAGCGACGTCATCCGCAACCGACTTCATCGGAGACCCCAAGCCGCATTCGATGAGCTTCGCGCAAGTATGAGGATAAACAGACAAACTCTCCCCCCAAGAGAAACAACAAACAACAAACAAACTATGCGCCCCCCGCCGTAACCTGGGGGGCGCTCAATTCTCGTTCCGTGTCTTCTTGCGAGGTCTCTTCTTGGGCCGCGCGCCCTCTGTGGCCTTCTTCATGGCGCCATCCAGCACTCCCATAAGGGTGTGGAATTCCCATTGGCTCGGGACGGACCGCGCGATCATCCGCTTGAACATCACCTTCGTCTTCTCCTTCTTGTGGGGCGGGTAGTCGATCGAGTCGAGGAGCATCGAGAAGTACTCGCTCATCTTCTCTCGCTCGAGCTTCCCAGCCTCTCTCGGCTTCCACTTCACGAGCACAGAAGCATAGAGCTCGTAGAACAGTATCGCAGCGGCGTGGCTGATGTTGAGTATCGAATACTCGGGGTTGGCCGGGATGGTGACCAGGTAATCGCACTTCTTCAGCAGTTCCTTGTCCAGCCCGAAATCCTCGCGGCCGAAGACCAGCGCGATCTCCGCGTTCGATCCCTTGACCTTCTCGGCGAACTCTCGCGGCGTCAACGATATCCTCGAGAACTTCTTTTCGTTCAGCGTGTCCACGCCAGAAGTGGCCGCGACGAAATCCACCCCATCGAAACCTTCCTTGTCGGTGTGGACGGTGCGGGCGTTCTTGAGCACATCCATCCCGTGCATCGCGCGCTTTGCCGCCTCTTCGCCGATGGAGCACGGTCTCACGAGAACGAGCTCGTCGAGACCGAAGTTCTTCATCGAGCGGGCAATCGCTCCGATGTTTCCGTCGTTCTGCGGCTCGACCAGCACTACCCTGAACCTGGGCACAAAACACGCACAGATGCCCTAGGTATTTAACTCTGTAGCAGATAATGCTGGCGTGCACCAGGAACGGAGGATAGCCCTCAAGTTCGCATACGATGGTTCGAAGTTCTTCGGCTTCCAGAGACAGCCCGCCAAACTGACCGTCGAGGGCTCGCTCGTCAGGGCGCTCGAGATGGTCGATGCCATCAAGTCGCCTCGAGAATGTGGCTACAGGAGCTCTAGCAGGACCGATCGCGGCGTGAGCTCCCTCGGGAACATCATCTCGTTCCGCACGCGCTTCGCGGCGAAAGAGGTCTGCTCCGCCATCAACTCCAAGATGGAGGACATCTGGGCCTATTCCGCTGTGGAGGTTCCGGAGGATTTCAACCCGCGCGCCGCCAAGCAACGATGGTACAGGTACTATCTCGCGCGAAGGGACCAAGACCTTCCGCTGATGAGGCAGATGGCCGCGCGGTTCGTCGGCATACATGATTTCTCGGGATACGCTCGGAAGGACAAGCGGAACCCGATGAGGAAGATAGATTCCATCGTTGTCTCTGACAATCACGGCCTGTTCTATGCGGTGGATTTCAAGGCTGAGAGCTTCCTGTGGAACATGGTGCGGAGGATCGTCTGGATGATGAACGAGGGCAGCAGCGGGCGCATGTCAATCGACGCCATCGGACCCGCCGCGCCAAAGAGACCTGTCAGGATAGGCCTTTCACCTCCCGAGTACCTCTTGCTGATGAGCATCGATTGCGGGATCGATTTCCCGGTGGACAAGAGGGCGTTCATTGGGATCGTGAGGGACGTGGAGCGCAGGATCAGGCAGGAGGCCATGAAGCTCGAGCTCGTAGAGGAGATTTCGAGGCTGATCGCATGAGAATCGCGGTCACGGGCACTCCAGGCGTGGGCAAGACGAGTGCGTGCGCATTCGTAAAGAGCATGCGCGTGGTCCATGTGAGCGAACTCATAGGCGAGTTGGGACTGGCCACTGGATACGACTCTAAGCGGAAGACCAAGGTGGTGGACACCGTCAGACTCGCCAAGGAGGTCGACAAGTTGCACGGGGACATGCTCATGGAAGGTCACCTCTCCCATTTACTCCATCCAGAGGTCGCTGTGGTGTTGCGATGCTCCCCCGCAGTCCTCGAGAAACGGCTTCTGGCAAAAGGCTGGAGCGAGAAGAAGGTGAGAGAGAACGTCGAAGCTGAAGCGGTCGATGTGATCCTCATCGAAGCGATGGAGAGCGTCCCGACGGTCCTCGAGATCGACACGACCGACAAGAAGCCGGCGAAGGTCGGAGCGGCCATAGAGGAGATCATCTCCGGAGAGAGAAAGAAATATCGTGCAGGCAGTGTTGACTGGAGTCAGGAGGTGCTCGGTTGGTTCTAGACAACTACAGGGGGGAGGCGGACAAGATGCTCTCGCCCTTGGCGAAGCGGCTAAGCAACGTGAACCCGAACCACCTCTCGCTGATATCCCTCTTCTTGGCGATCGGGGCCGCGTTGTTCTATGTTCTGGACTGGGTGCACGCTCTGCTACTTGCAGCGGTACTCGTCCTGCTGAGCGGCGCATTTGATGCGCTCGACGGGAAGGTCGCAAGGATATCCTCCAAGGCATCTAAGCGAGGGGACTTCGTCGACCATGTGATCGATAGGTACTCTGACGCGATCATCCTGGGAGCGATCGCGATGAGCGGTCTATCCCCGGTCTCGTTCGGACTGTTCGCGGTAATAGGAGTCCTGCTCGCGAGCTACATGGGCACGCAAGCGCAGGCTCTGGGCCTCAGCCGAGAATACAGGGGGATACTCGGAAGGGCGGATAGGCTGGCCGTTCTGGTCGTCGTGTCGCTGATTCAGTACTTCTTCGCGGTCTCTGGTACCAACTGGTTCAACATTGACGACATCTTCGGGTACTCGCTCATCGCGTGGATGATGATATACTTCGGGCTCGCTGGCAACATAACCGCCCTGCAGAGGGCGAGGATGATCTGGAAGTCGTTACCCTGAACGGAAGTGCCTGCCCTTCTTCCTGTAGTAGCTGAGCGGGTGCTTGATCCGCTTGCATAGCTCGTCCGGCTCGAAGCAGATGCCGTAGCTCTTCATCGTGCTGCATTCGGGGGGCGTGTATTCCGTCCCCGAGATCTCGCCTGTGATGTGGTCGATCTGGTACTTGCTCTTGCTTGGATCGAAGTCCGGTGCAGAAGAGAAGGTCTCCAGTATCTCCTCGGAATCCATCCCCAGAGTGTGGAGGAACGCGACCAACGCGAACCTTCCGGTATGGGGCACGTTCTCCCCTGACTGTATCATGTTGAGCAGCTTCCTCATGCACGGCGGGAACCTGACTATGCTCAGTCTCCCCATGCCCTTCGCCTTGTACTGTTCCCTCTTCTCCTCCAGGATCCGCTTGATCTCGTCAATGTCCGATGCGAACGTGCTCAGGATGGTTTCGTTCACCTCGAGCGGCAGCTCGGACGATATCTTGTCCGTGAGCATCTGCTGGATCAACCTCACGAGCCTGATCTTCGTCACGAGGACCTTCCCGCGGACCATGCGCTGGTTCACGAGCTTCCAGTCCTTGTTCCTCATCGTGGCCGAGAAACGGAGGAAGTCGGCAAAATCGACCGCCAAGCCTCGGTCTTCCTGGGCTACCTGGAGCCCGAACTCCTCCGCGACATTGGTGATGAATGGTATCTCCTCCTTCCTTAGCCGTTCGTCAGCCTTCTTCGCTTCTGAGATGGCGTACCTCTTCACGAACTGCGGGTCCGCCACTGCGGACACGACCATCCTCGCCACGGGATAGCTGAGGAGTTCGAGGACCGCGTCGATCTTGGAGGTCATCGGATGGTCGTCGATCTTGCCCAATTCGAGGGCCTCCATCACGCGGTCCCTGCCGCGCAGGCGAGCCTGCTCGTAGGCCATGCCCTCCACGAGCTGATCGAGCGAGGGGCCTGTATCCTTCAAGAATCTAGCCGACTCTTTGAGGAATGGATACTTCGCGGCCGTGACTGCGTCCAAGGACTACTTCCCCCTGTCAAGCCCTCAAATCGGGAGCTGTATACTATAACTTGACTACTGCGGGCTGTCTACGTTGCCGACGGTCAGGTGAAACCGCGCCGACTCGAGTGCCTTCGGCTCGTCGAACAGCCCCCAGAGGCGCTCCAGGTCGGAGAAGGGTCTTCCCCTCACGATGGCCATCGCCCTCTTCCTGCCTATCCCCGGGACTGCTTGAAGCATCGAGAGCGTGGCGGTGTTCGCATCCACGGGACAGGCCACGCCTTCCACGCTCCTGAATCCCCTCCTGGTCACCGCGACATCCATCTTGAGGCCGATGTCCAGCGGATAGGGGATCGAGATCAGCAGAGGGTACGTGCCTACCTGGCGGCCGAAGGTCCGACCCCCCTCCCGCAACTCGGTGTAGACTCCCGTGAGCACGGTTCTGTCGGGAACAAGCTTCTCCAAGAGTGGGCCATCTATTTCTTCCCGGACCGCACGCTTGAACTTCATGAAATCCGCTTTCGAGACGACTCCCGGGAACTCCCCTCTAACCGGCATCACTTGGCGGATGTTGATCCTCCTGAGGAGAAGCCCTTCGGATACTACCTGCTTCAGGAAATCGAGGTTGAGCTGGTAGGTCTTCTTCGATTCGCCCTTCAGGCCACAGACGAAGTTGATGCCCGGGAGGACCAGTGGAAGACCCGTGGGTCCCCGCCTCGCCCCGATGTCATTCACGATCCTGATCGCGGCCATAGTCTGCTCGGCCGTTGCGTTCAGGTTGTTCGCCTTCCTCACTGCGGGATCGGCCGATTCGAGCCCGAACGCGAGCACGTTCCCGCTTGTGCAGTTCTCCGCGATCGCCTTCGTGACTTCGCGCGATTCGGTCGGATGCTCGGCGATCACAGCCGGATTGGCATTGTCGACATGGAACACCTCGGGGTTCACGAGGTCTCTCGCTCCCTTCAGCAGTTTGGATATCTCGTTCGGGTTCGGAGTCGGCGTCTCTGATCTTCCGACCTCCTTGGACATGTAACAGTA
>CALMQK010000273.1 GCA_937872085.1 uncultured euryarchaeote | reverse complement strand
CCTCAAGCACCTCGACAACGAAGTCTGCGAGGAGATAGAATCCGAGACTGACTCGAGGAAATGGCAGCTGAAGCTGCTCCGCCTGGTCAATGCAACAGAGGCGATCGCGTTCAAGATGGGATTCTACTTCGCGGCGGGTCTGGCTGGTGGCAACTGTTGCCTGTGCAGAGAGTGCGTTACCCCTCAGAGCCGGAGGCCGTGCAAGCACCCCTTCCAGGCGAGGCCATCGATGGAAGCCATGGGAATAGATGTCATCAAGACTTGCAGGAAAGCAAGGATGCCAGTCTCTCTATCATCCAAGAACGCTGTTCGGTGGACCGGTTTGCTACTTGTCGACTGAGAGTTCATGCCGACCTATGCCCATCGCGTCCCATCTCTAAACATTAGGAACACCAGGCGGAACCGAAACTCACACATTAATGAATCTCCAGGGCGCTGCAGGAAAGGCTATATCGGCACAAAGCATAACCGACAATGAAGATGAGACATAAGGAGCCATTAGCATACATTAGCATCAACTAATACATTACTTATGGAAGTGATGAGAATGCTGACGCCAAGGGAGAGAGAAATCATCGAGGTCATGAACAGGGGAATTCATTCGCCGACGATTCTGGCAGCCGAGCTCCACATCACTCAGTCAGGGGCCACCCAGGCACTCCAAAAACTGGAGAAGAAGGGCGTTGTGACGAGGACGAAGGTGGGGCGGAACGTGTTCTACAGGCCAATCCAGGAGGAAAAAGTCGACCAAACTGGGGCCCCGGAAACCAACGAGGATCTAGAGCTGATCAGGGAGTCCTATCACGCACTCTCGAAGGTCTGGGGACACGTCCTCAGGCTTGACCTGACACACGATGAACTCGCCAAAGTGAGAGATGCGAGGAACTTGCTCGAAGAGATCCTCGCGAAGAGAAAGAACCCTTGAAACTCCGTGGTTGTCATTCGGGGCTGCGGGGCAGCTGGACCTTGCGTTTGACCCACCAGTAGGCGAGCCACGTCGACAAAACCGTCGCTAACACCAACACGGAGAGGGTCCAGTACAGCCATCTCACGTCGTCAAGCGCGAACACGAAACCGAATATCGTGGCTAGCGTGTTGGGTACAAGCACGGCAGTGCCGAGGATGGTGAGCCAAGTCATCGTGAGGGCCATCCTGTTGTTGAGGATCTGGAGTTGATTGTTGTAGAGGGCCTGGAGAACTTCCAGCCCTGACGCCAACACCTCCGACATGTGCTCGCTCAGCGATATCTGCCTATTCACGTCCTCCACGAGTAGCTGGATCTGTGCAAGGACCTTAGGATTGTCGGAGATTAAGGCGGCGTCGCCGTATCTGAGGTTGTGGAGCACGTCCAGCGTTCTCCAGAGGGTGTTCAGATAGGTTATGAGTGTGTGCTTCAGATTGTAGATCTGTTGGCCTATCTCCATGCGCTGTGTCTTAGGATCCAGCAGAAGCCGGCCCATCTCATCGCCCTGTTCCTCGATCTCCCTGAGGTATTCGAAATTGCGAGAGTTGTTCTCGTCGAGGATGCGACCGAGCATGGTCGTGAGCTTGTCATCGAGTGGCATCGCCTCCGGAAGCTTGCGAAGGTAGACATCTGCATACCTGGCGAACTGAACGAGCCTTACGACCTCCTGGCTGTGTATCGTGACGATGAGGTCCTTCCTCACCAGGATGATCAACGGATACGACCTGAGGTCGAGCTTGGATATCTTGACCGCCGGGACCATTATGCCAAGCTCGGTCTCATTGTCGATGAAGGCGGCATGATAGCCCTTGAGCACTTCCGGGACAAGTGACGCGCTGAACCCCAACCTGGATGCGATCTCCGGTCCATCCTTCGCCACATCCGAGACAGTGAAGTTGATCCATGCGAGGGTCGAGCCCTGGAGCGTCGAAATGAATTCTGTGGGGGACGTCCCCATTATGCGCGTAGGTTTGCCCATGTGGGGCAGCGCAACGCACACCGCCCGAGGAGATACTACATCGCATGGCTCTGTGACCGAAGAAGGTCCGGGCAAGACAGGCTCCGCCTTGGCGGAAGGGGGCTCCGCTGTTTTCTTATTGCCGACTGCCATTTTCCTCTCGCGAGAGCCCAAGAAATGTCCCCCTGGAAGCTGTTTGCGTTTCAGCCCTGTCCACCCGTAAGCCCCGTTGATAATGAAGTACGTTTCGCTGGTCCCGGCCATCCATCTGGCTAGCCTCCCCAGTGCATCCTTTTAATACTCTTCCATCCATTTCGACGCTGGTGCCACATGCGGGTACTCCTCATTCATGCAGACCATTTCGGCTATGAGATCAAGGAGCCCACCAAGCTAGCTGAGGAGCTCCCGCCAGGTCATGCGAAGAAGCATTCGTTCAAGGAGGCTCTAGTCGTCTTCTCCACGATAGAGTCTTCGGATGATAACGTAACGGCCATCTCAGAGGCCGCTGCGAAGGACATCGCAGAAGTCTTTGCCCAGGTGAAGGCCCAGAGGATCATTTTGTATCCCTACGCTCACCTCAGTCCCAATTTGGCCCCGAAGAAGCTCGCCATAGAGGTGCTCAAGGCGGCAGACGTCGCACTGACCGCGAAGGGGATCGAAGTTCACAGAGCCGCATTCGGCTGGTACAAAGCATTCGAGATAAGCTGCAAAGGTCACCCTCTCTCGGAGCTATCCAGGGAGTTCACCGCTGAGAAGAAGATCACGCGAGAGGAAGTGGTCGAGAAGATCCGGTCCGAACATTACATCCTCACGCCGGACGGAAAGGAATATCCAGTCGACTTAGAGAACATTGATTCCACCACAGTCCTGGACGAACATCCGTCGCTAAAGAAGTTCATCTTCGCGGAAGAGGTCGGAAGGACGAAGGGCACAGAGCCGCCATCGATCAAGGCGATGCAGAGGCTTGAGCTAGTGGACTACGAGGAGGCGAGCGACAGAGGTCACTTCCGCATGTTCCCCAAGGGACACTTGATCTTCAGCCTTCTGGAGCAATGGGCCCAGCAGATCGCGCTCGACAGGATCGGTGCCATCCAGATAGATACGCCGATCCTCTACGACTGGTCGTTCCCAGATATCCGCAGTCAGGGGATGTCGTTCCACGAGAGGCACTACACGCTCAAGACGGAGGAGAACAGAGAGTTCGTCCTTCGGTTCGCCGGAGATTTCGGCTTGTTCAGGATGATGAAGGGCGCGACGCTGAGCTACCGAAACCTGCCCCTGAGAGTCTACGAGTTCTCGAAGAGCTTCAGGCTCGAGCAGCGCGGGGAGCTCACGGGCCTGAAGAGGCTGAGGGCTTTCCACATGCCAGATGTGCACTGCTTCACGAAGGATATCGACGACGGCTGGAAGGAGTACATGCTCCTCTACAAGAACTACGCGGATCTGGCCGACGCCACGGGTGTGGAATACGCCGTCGCGTTCAGAATAGTGAAGGAGTTCTACGACAAGTACAAGGACAACTTAATCGAGCTCCTCAGATACTCGAAGAAGGCCGCATTCATCGAGGTCATCTCTGAGATGAAGCACTACTGGGCGGTGAAGCATGAGTTCCAGGGGATCGATTCCGTCGGAGGAGCGGTCCAGCTCAGCACGGTCCAACTGGACGTCGAGGATGCAGCGCGATACGGGATCGTATACACGGACTCGGACGGGAAGAAGAAGGGATGCATCATCTGCCATTCCTCCATCGGTTCGATCGAGAGATGGATATATGTTCTGCTCGAGGAGGCGCTCAAGCACGACAAGCCTTCTCTGCCTTTCTGGATCGCCCCGACACAGATCCGGTTGATCCCTATTGCGGACGAATTCGTCGCCGAGTGCGAGAAGATCGCCGATGCCCTCGCACCTTCGAGGGTCGACGTCGATGACATGGACGACAAGGTCGGCAAGAAGATCAGGAACGCCGAGATGGAATGGATCAACATGATCGTCGTCTACGGGGACAAGGAAAGGAGCTCCGGCACATTGCCCGTGAGGATGCGGAACGGGGAAGTCGTCAACATGACTCCCGAGAAGCTGAAGGAGGAAGCAGCAAGACTGTCCGAAGGCTACCCGTCAGCGCGGCTCCCACTGCCCAGACACCTGTCGAAGAGGCCCGTTTTCAGAGGATGAACACCGAGATTACCGGTTGTCCTCGTCCCCCCATATGAACTTGTGCAGTTGTGGGAGCACCCTGACATTGAGATTCTCCTTCAGGACCTTCTCAGCAAGCGACCTCATGTCCTTGCCACCAACGGGCGTGAAGATGACCTCCGATTTCGGGCTGTACTTCCCGATGACTTCCTTGGCATATTCATAGTCACTGTCATTCGCGATTACGAACTTGAGCTGGTCCGTGGGGCCGAGGAGTTCGATGTTCGCGAAGAGCATCTTCTCCGATTCACCGGATGACGGACACTTGATGTCCATGCTGATCGTGAGGTTCTCCACGCACGGGAGCTCATTGATGGGCATCGCCCCATTCGTCTCCAGTACTAGGTGATAGCCAGCATCCAGTATTTTCTCCACAAGGGCCACGGCATCCCTCTGTGCAAGCGGCTCGCCACCCGTGAGGCACACATGGTGGCACTTGGACTTCTTCACCTTCGCCATGATGGCCTCGACGGTCATCTGCTCACCCTTGTCGAACGCTTGTGGGGTGTCGCAGTATGTGCACCTGAGAGGACATCCAGATGTCCGTATGAAGGTCGTTGGGGCACCTATGGTCAAACCTTCCCCCTGCAACGACTTGAATATCGAATATATCTTCAATCTCTCACCTCGTACTCCAGGGGATCCTCGATCCCCGCGGCCTTGAAGCCTTCCAGTCTCAGCAGACAGGAGTCGCACGTCCCGCAGGCCTTCCTTCCGCCCTTGTAGCAGCTCCAAGTGTGCTCGAGCGGGACCTTGAGTCTTACGGCCTCCTTCACGATCTCCGACTTCGACTTGCGTAGGATCGGCACCTCGATCCTTATCCCGTTCCCGTCTCTTCCCGCTCGAGTCCCCACATCGAGCGTCTTCTGGAAGCTATCGATGAACTCGGGGGTGCAATCTGGATACCCGCTGAAATCGACTGCGTTGGCGGCTATGAACACCGCCCGTGAGCCTCTGCTCTCGGCTATCGCCGATGCGATGCTTAGGAAGATGATGTTGCGAGAGGGGACGTAGGTGTTCGGGATCCCCGAGCCGATTTCCGCCCTATCTCGGCCTGAAGGCACATTCATGGAGGTCTGGGTCAACGAGCTGACGAGGAACCTCCCGAGGTCCAACGGGACGATCAGATGCTCCTTCACGCGAAAATGCTCCGCGATCATCTTCGCGCTGTCGATCTCGCGCCTGTGCTTCTGACCGTAGTCGAACGTGAGGGCGACAGGTTCAAAACCCGCCTCTTTCGCGAGCGCAAGAACGGTGGATGAATCCAGCCCGCCTGAGAGAAGAATGACCGCCTCTGGCATCTGTCCAACACCATCTGTTTAGAGTTCCTGGCTCGCCCACGCACCTTGGCCTCGACCCTCGTCTACGCCTATCTCGATCCTCTCGACGTTCTTGGGGAACTTGACCTTCTCGAGCATCCTCTGCATGACGAAAATGGCCAGCGTCTCTGCCGAGGCCACGGTGATGTCGAGCATTATGCAGTCGCATTCTGGGAGCCTCAGCTCCTTGTCCCCGACCTTATAGTAGACGTAATCATCCTTCACGCGGACACCTTTGGCCTTCTTGGGTATCAGCACGCGGTGATCGAGCTCGTTCGCGACGCCCCGCAGAAAGTCCTTGACGCTGATGAAATCCATTATGATGCCGTCCGGTCCCATGTCCCCCTCTATCACTGCATTGATCGCATAGTCGTGTCCGTGCAGTCTGCCGCACTTGGCGTGCATGGGTATGATGTGTGTCGCGGAGAAAGTGATCTTCGAGGTCCAGCCGTTTATCTGCAGTCGCATCTTCGAAGGGATAGTTTAACCCGACTATTATAGTTTCAGGGCAACTTCTCGCTGTTTAGCCTGGGCCTGAAAGAGCCCGGCGGCCAGTCTGATGGGGTCGGAGAAATCCGACCTCGTCCGGGATGTGTCGACGAACACCTTGGGAATGTTCACAACGGGGGCGCCATACGCCTTTCTGCCGCCAACGAGATGAAGCGTCCTGAACATGAGGTTCCCAGCGACTCCGTCGGGCGCGACTACGAGTTCGCACTCCTTGACGGCGTCCTCCACAAGTATCGTGAAGTTCCAGGAATTGTGACCTTCAACCGTGAGGATTTCAGCCATCCTGTCCCCCTCTTCAATGCTAGATTTTATTTCAGAACCCCTATTTTTATCTTCGAGTCGGCCCTTGGACAAGATCCCTACATTGAGCTCCCATCCGGCCGATGAGAAGTAGGAGATCGCGTGCTGGACCAGCCTGAGGCGAGAGTCGAAATCCCGACCCTCGTCGATTCCAACGGGGGCCAAGAGAAATGGTTTGCCCGAGGAGTCCTCAAGGACCGCCGTACGCATTGCCTCGGCCAAATGGAACACTTTCTTCAGTTCAGCGAGAGTCTCCGAGGATCTCATCGTCCCCCGGACCGCGGCATCGATCGCGCCCTCATGCAGCGATGCGACAAGCTCGCTTGTGCTTTCGAAACGAGACAGGTGGATACGACATCCCAGCTCAGCGAGTCGAGCCCTTGCGTCCTCGAACCCACCCTCGGAAAGTCCGATGCCGATTCTCGCGGAGGAACTGCAACCCGATGCGAGAAGCCGCTGCAAGTCGATCGTGAATCCGCCTCCTCAGAGTTCGTCCTCGGTCATCTGGTCGAATGTGTAGTTCTCCCACTTCCGGACACCGAGCAGGATCTCCAGTTCCTGCGGGGTCAGAAGCGGCTTCTCAAAAAGCGCCACATCATCGATCGCGATCCTGGGACATGCGGTCGAGACATAGGCGTCGAAGCCCAAGTATTTCAGCTTCTCGGGTTCGAACTTGTCCATGAGGATCAGGGCGGCGTCCTTCTTCTTCCATCGGACCAGTCTCCGGAGCTCCCTTGCGCGCCTGAGCCGTCTCTGTCCCACCTTCTCCCCCACGACTATCCCGAAAACTCGTGCCTTCTCGGCCCGTTCGATCACGGCATGCCTTTGACGCAGGATCTTGTCCTTGATCTGATCTATCTCGCGAGGTTCCTCCAGGTTCGGATCCAGCACCACCACCTTCTTCCCCGTCGCGAGATGGACTCCGAGCGCGTGGAATGTGCCACTGCCGATCAGGAGGTAGCTGTTGACCTCCTTCGAGACCGACATGGCCGCGGTGTAGTTGCATCCCAGGACCTCCCCCGCATGCGATATCCTGCTGTCTCCCTCGCCCACCCTCACCTTGAGACCCATGCTCTCCAATCCCTCGATGACTTCATCGAGCTCGGTCAGATGCTGCGAGGTGGCCAGTACCCCGACTGGCTCCTGGATCATCCCGACGGATTTCTTGAGCTGGTCCGCGAGCGGGACCTTGGATCTTGCGGGAACGAATATCAGCGGTTTCGGGAACTTCAGGGACGGAATAGGCGAATGCCCGATCTGGACTATCGCGTCGACCATGTCGAACAACGAGCTCGGGACATCGCATGCCCCGAAGCAGGGCTCGGCGACGACGAGCACTTCAGCGCCGGCCTTGTTCTCGAGCTCGCTCGCAAACTGATAGGAGCGCTTCTTCAGACCCTCGGGGACCTGAAGGGCGACGATCCTCGCCTTGAGCCTCTTGACCTCCATGGCGGCGCTGGTAAGGTCGATGTCGAACATCTTTACAAACCTGTAGTTCTGGCAACTGGACTTTTCGCTGGTCCGATGTAGCCATAGCAGTAAAGTGAACGACGCTAAAATACATTGTGCGGCTGAACTTCACGGTCGCTTCACGCTACGGCTTTCCCGCGCTCGACCTCGATATAGCATGGAGACGGGAGCTTTATCGCGGCCCGCTTCAGGGCCAGCTTCGCTGTGAGGAAGTTCGCCGGGGTCGTCTCGAGGCTGATGATCTTCTGGTCCGCGCTCACCCTGGCCGCCGTGCCCACGGGCTTGCCGAAGGCTTTCCTCATGCCCTCTGAGATACGGTCTGCGCCTGCGCCCGTCGCGATCTTGTTCTCCCGGATGACGTTGTGTGGGTACACCCTGATCTTCAGATGATAGCCGGACTGTGGGATCTTCTTGGAGAGGAACCTGTTGGCCGAGATACGGGCCGCCTCGAGCGCTATGTGTCGGATCTGGCATTGCTCGACCACATGGAGCGTCATTCGCACGGGGTAGTCCCCTGGGGTCCCGTGCTCGAACTGTGTGATCCTGCTGGCTGGCACACCGCCCATGTACTCCCTTCGGCAATAGGCCTGCCCTTTGATCTCCCTGTACATGCTTCCGGGTTTGCGAGACATTCATGACCACCAGATGTGAATTATCGTCTCAGTTTCGTGTGGATAAAGGTCGCCGTATATAAACCTCTCTGAGTGCCACTCTCGTCGGCCACGGGCAACTGGATGCCACCTCCTACCCCGCCAAGCATTATCTACGCTCTCCCTCATTCGTGCTCCGTATGGGCAGAAGGCACGTGGGCAAAGGGGACGCCAAGGAGATTGCCAGAGAGCGGATAGAGCGGTTGTTCGAGCTCGCAAGGCAGGAAGCTTCAGCGGACAAACAACCGAACGCCCAGAGGTATGTCTCGCTCGCGCTGAAGATCGGGCAGCGGCACAAGGTCCGCACCGGGCACAAGAGGACCTATTGCCCTGAATGCTATTCATACTTCATACCGCCGAAGAACGTCCGAGTTAGGACATCCAGGGGGAAGATCGCCATGACGTGCCTAGCATGCGGAAACGTGCTCCGCATCCCCATGAAATCCATCAAGGGTTGAGAGAATGGAGAAGAAAACGATCATCGAACTCAGGGGGAGGGCACAACAGCTTCGCCCGTCGGTGCAAGTCGGCAAGGATGGAATCACCCCGGCAATCATCGACGAGCTCTCCCGGCAGTTGAAGAAGAACAAGCTGGTAAAGGTGAGGCTGCTATCATCGTTCGAAGCTGACCGCCACGAGAGCGCGGAGAAGCTCGCCCGAGTGTCTTCCTCCGTCCTCGTCGAGGTCCGTGGCAAGACCGTGGTCCTGGCCAGGGACTGAGAGGCCAGGGAGCGAATGGCCAGATTTTAAATATCGACTACATTATTGTCAAAACGAGAGTGGCTGGGTTGTTGGACGCCAAGTTCATACGGGATAATGAGGAGCTCGTACGACAGGCGCTGAAGAACAGGGGCTACGAGCTCAAGGTCCTCGATGATTTCCTCCGACTGGACGGACAATGGAGAGCATTGGTCGAAGAGGGCAACGCGCTCAGGAAGAAGAGGAACGAGGTCTCCGATGAGATACCCAAGCTGGGAAAGGACGAGAAACAATCGAAGATAATCGAGATGAATTGATAGGGCGGCTCAGCGAAAAACTTGCCGGCTGGTGGCGGGCTGAGACCGTCTACAGCGCTTCCTGCGAAAGGATCTGCCGGCAATTGCAGGAGCTTGTGCGATCCCTCCTTGAGCGTGATCC
>CALMQK010000272.1 GCA_937872085.1 uncultured euryarchaeote | reverse complement strand
GTGTATGTCAACGACCTGAAGGGAATTGCGGGACACAACGTGTCGAGCTCGGCTACGGCCAAGATCGCGTTCAACCTCCCGCTAGCGGTTGGCTGGAACTTCGTATCGGTGCCTGTTGTCGGTTTCGGATACAAGGCGAGCAACATCAGCCTGGCGACTGGTGACATGATTTCTTCATGGGCACCAGCGACACAGAAGTACGACAAGACGTACATCAAGGGCATCTCTCCGCCGGTACTTGATTACCTCATCACGCCGAACGTCGGATACTGGATCTGGGTAGCAGCGGCTAAGACGATCCACCTCTACGGAAGCGCTCCGACGACCACGCAGAGCTACACATTCACAATCCCGTTGATCGGCGGATGGGTAGCACTCGGCTTCGAGTCGCAGAGAACGACCTGGAAGGCGAACAACATCTCGGCGATGTACTCGGGCACAGGGGCCATAACGATGGTGGCTTACTTCAACGCGGTCACCCAGAAGTACTCATCCTGGGTCTCCGCGGTGCCGAACCTGAACAACTTCCTGCTAGTACCAGGAGTGTCGTACTGGATCTGGGTCACCGCCGGCACAGGCGGGACATTGTCATATATACCGTAAGCACGATACCCGGGGGAGGTTGTTACGGTGAATGATGATGGAATGATAGGACCGGACGGGACTGGCATGAGGGCCAGCCCTGGCTCGGAGAAGGTGAAACGGACGCGTTCGGTCGAACCCTCCGGGAGCGGCATGAATGTCATGCCGCACTCGAAGAGTTTCAGATCGGCATACGAGCGAAGGAGCAACAGCAAGAAGGTCTCGATGCTCCTAGTATGCGCGGCCGCGATCATCATCGTCTCCGGGATGTCCCTAGCATCCTTCGGCAAGGGAGCGCAGCCGACGGTCCCGGGGCACATTAACATCCCTCCGCCGCCATTCCTGCTCTACGGCTATATAAAGAACTCAGTCGGAACCCCACTGGCCAACTGCGTGGTGACCATAACGGATCAGACCACCGGGGACACCGTCACAGGCATCCTATCTGATGACGGGATCATCTTGGGGGACATAGGATTCTACTCCTATGACCTCAGCAATCTGCCCCTCGGCTATGCCACGGGTGACACTGTCCTTGTCAATTCGACAGGTCCAGGCGGAATTGCGGGATCGAACACAGGGGTCCTTGGAACCAATCCGTACCTCGCGGTGAACGTGACCCTGACCGCTGCGATACCGGAGTTCACGGCCATCGTGATACCGATCGTTGGCATGATCTCAATCTTCGCGGTGGCGAGGGTGGCATCGAACAGGAGCGAGGAAGAGCAGCTCTGAACCGTCCCCCGGCCGATAGGAACCAGCTGGACTGATGGACAAACCCCTTCCCAAACTCTGTTCTTCATTTTCAATGGTATAAGGGATATGCTGATCCCGGAAATGGCACGGCCATCAGGCGGTCATGTTCGTTCGATCTTCAAAGTCATCCTTGAGGATCCGCATTGCCATGGATGTGGCCTCGGTGACGAAGCGGCCGCATCTTTCCTTGTGCTCCGACGATTTGAAATCGCTCTTGTTGAGCACTTTGCAGCAGGTGGAGCCGAACGCGTCGTGGAATTGCCTGTACAACTTCCCTGCCGCCTCGTAGCTTGCGAACTTGTCTTGGCCTGGCATGGTCCTGCCTTTGAGCGCACCGATCGCCATGACCCCCGCCACGAGCGCCCCGCATATGTCCTCGGAACGCCCGATGCCCCCGCCGAACGGGGTCGCCATCATCAGCGCCCTATCTGGCAGTTCGACCTTCATGCCGAAGCACACGCCCCGAAGGACCGACTCGGCGCAGTTGTAGCCGTTGGACCAGCACTCCGAAGCGTGCCTAACACCATCATCTTGCGATCTCATCCACGTTCACCCGATCTGGTGGATAGGCATTGCCTCCGAATACCTTAAACGGTCGCTGGCAACAAAGTCTCGAGGAGAACATACGAAAGGGGTTTCACGGCCGGATCTCGCGATCAGGAGATCGCTAGCTGGAAGAGCTGCTCCGAGGTCGGGATCTGGTCCAGCTCCTCGGATATCTCCAGCAGGCCGATCCGGATCGAGGCATTGATGAAATCCAATTCCTCCGCGATATCGTCCGGGTCCAGAGTGATCCTCTCGGCTTCGATGTCTCGTTCCATGCTCTTGAGCAACATCCTGTTCGTGGCGAGCGTGAGCAGGACCCTTGCGTCCTCGGAAGAATCGTCCGAGACCTTCAAGGTCCTAATGATACGATTCTCATCGCTGTTCCCGAATCCTCCGAGCGCGATTGGCACAGCTAGCTTCCTAATCAACTGAGATCCCATCCCATCGTATGACGATTGTCTGACAATATCTGCTTAGAACGTATATAAATCTTGTTGGAAGGAGGTTCCCCTAGCGCATGGGAGGACCAGCGATGCTGTTGGCCTTGCGTTCCAGGTCGGCGATCTTCCTCTGCAGGCTGCGGATCTTCGCATCGTGCTTCGCGACCTGCTCCCGTATCCTGGCCGCCTTTGCTCGAAGCTTCGCGGCCTTGGCGAGCTTCTTCGCGGAGACCTGGTGTTCGTTTACCCTGGCAGTGTATCTCTTGGCCTGCCTGATCGATGACATCGTATCCCAGGTAAAAACCGAGCTACGAGCATAAGAATGTTCCTTTGCTAGTCTTCGAGGAGTGTCTGAAAACTGAATATAGGGCCATCGGCATGCCTGGCTCGTGTCGAAGGTGTATGTAGATGCCCACCATCGCCTCACGGAGACGATAGAGGTCGACCATTCTTGCTCGATCAGCGCGAGGGCTGGTATTGAATGAACCAGACAACCAAGCTGTATCTTTTCCTTGCCTTGACCATCGTCATCTGGGGGTATTCCTTCGTTGCCGTCGAGGCGGCCATAGAGGACGGTTCCTCGCCAATACTGATAGCCATGGCGAGGTGGATGATCGCGTCCTCGATCTTCGGGGCCTACCTCATCGTGAAGAGGCCGCCGAGACCCGAGAAGGCGGACATGCCGAGATTCCTTGCGCTCGCGTTCATCGGCGTGGGAGTCTACTACATCTTCCAGTACTACGGGGTCCAGTTCGCCGGGGCATCCATCTCGTCGATCCTAGTGACGCTCTTGTGCCCGGTTGTGATATTCCTCATCTCGTACCTCAAACTCGGCGAGCACATAAGCCCCACTCAGAGCGCGGGGTTGGCCCTATCCGCTGTGGGCGGATACTTCGTGATAACCAACGGGAGCCTTGCCTTCATCCACAACTGGGAGGGACTTGTCGGAGGCCTATTCGGGGTCGTCTGCGCGGTCTTCTGGGCGATGTACACCATTGGCGGCAAGCAGGTCATCAGGAAGTACGATGCGTTCACTGCCATCGCCTACCTGTCGCTCATGGGCACTGCCATGCTCGCGCCCTTCGCGGCCGCCGATGTCGTTTGGGGAGGTCACATGGTCTTTCCCCTCAGTTTCTGGTTCGCTGCGTTGTATCTGGGAGTGCTCTGCACCGTTGTCGGCTATGTGCTCTGGTTCAAGGCGCTCACTGGACTCACCGCCTCGTCCACCGGCGTCACGTTGTATTTCGAACCCTTGGTCACGGTCATCGCTGCGTGGCTCGTCCTCGGGCAGACGATCGGCTGGATGACGGGCTTGGGGGGCGTGCTGGTGATGGTCGGTGTGCTGCTCGTGTCCCGGCGATAAGCGCAGGAAATCGTTAATATGAGTGGCCCTCCATGTCCACACCTGCACTCGGCAGCCCCGTGGTGTAGTGGTCAATCATGCGGGCCTTTGGAGCCTGTGACGGAGGTTCGAATCCTCCCGGGGCTACTCCCAATCATCCTTCTTCTTGGGCTTGCCCCTGTTCTTGATGGCGGTGACAAGCTTGGCGAAGAGCAAGAGAACCAAGACCCACGATATCACGATGAGGAAGAAGCCTTCGGCGATGAACCCCCCCTTGATCGCTCCGAAGAACAGGAGCCCACCTATCGTCGCCACGATGCCGAACAGGATGCCCCATAAGGCCATCGCCTTGTCGACCTTCCACTTGGACAAAGCTACCACTTCTCATTGTGGATGTACTTCTCCCGCGGTAGTCTTGTCCGTCTCACGCCTTTTCCGGCGGGGTAGCCGACGGGCACCAGGGCGACCGGCCGCGCGGATTTCGGGAGCATGACGGCCTCGGAGACCTTCGTTTCGTCGAACGCTCCCACCCAGACGGTCCCCAGGCCCTTGCTGTGAAGGTAGAGCATCATGTTCTCTATCCCCGCCGCGACATCCTGAAGGCAATAGAGCGTCCTCCCCCTGTCGCCATAAGGCTTGATCCGGTCCAGGTTCGCGCAGCACACTATAACCACGGGCGCCGTCCTGACGAAGTCCTGCTTGAAGGCCGCCTCCGCCAACATCTTTCTCGTGTGCGAGTTCTTGATGACTATGAAATCCCTGGCCTGGAGATTGCCGGCCGAGGGCGCCTGGTTGGCCAGCCGGAGAGCGGCATCGATCGTCGAATCGTCGATGGGATCGGGCTTGAATGCTCTGATGCTCGTCCTGCTAGCGATGATCTCCTCGATGTCCACGATGTCACCTTGTTGCGGACGCATACGCACCAAGTTCTAAGTATTTTGTCGGTGGTTTGCCGGATGAGGCCGACAAAGTGCCAGATGCGAGTCCCAAGGTCACCTGCAAGCTCCGATTGGAGTTCGGGACACCAGTGGACGCGGAGAAGGTCCATCGATCGGTCTCCCTGGACAGTCAGGGCTACCTGACATCTGGGGTCGAAGGCAGGGCGATCGTCGCTGAGATCCATGCGGATTCCCTCAACGGTCTCCTGCACACGTTGGATGATCTACTTGCTTGCACGGGCGTGGCCGAGCGGATCGTCTCCAAAAAGGCCTAGTCGGGCGAGTCCTTGACCCTGACCGCGACCCCCCTCTTGAATGACTTCATCTCATCGGGGGTCATGAGCGCTCGACCCACGGCTGCCAGCTCGTCCTTCGTGTTCACGATCAACACATCGTCCCCCGGCCTGATCCCGGGGTCGCATTCAAGTACGAACTTCGCGAAGACGTTGTTCCCTTTTGCAGCGAATCCCGCGGGCTCATCATCCGTCTTGACCCGCATGCTCGGCGACGGGAGGACCTTGACGAGCAGCTTGCCCCCCTCGAGCTTGAGCGTGAACCTGCCATCGCCCGCTCGCATGGAGAGGGCGTGTGCGCCGTCTATGATCACGTTCCTTATCTTCCCCGTGCGCGGCGACTTGATCATCTCGACCTTCTTGCCGTCCAGGATGTCCCCGGCGCCCCTGCCGAACTGCATGTCCAGGACTGCCCGGCATCTGAGCAGGTCGAGGTCGAGATCCTTGGGGCCTCCTCCGACGATGTCCTCGAGGAATCTGAGCGTCTCCTCCCCATCCCAGATTACCGCCAACGGATAGCCGTGCTGGTGCGCGTGTCTCTCCATCATCCTGTTGATCTTCTCCTTGACCTCGGCATCAAGGGCCTCGGGTATCACAGACTGTGGTATGGGATAGTACTCATCCAGCTCGATGGGTACCGGCCCAAAGAACGACACGACAACGAATGCGGCGTCGACCTTCGCCAATATCTTCGACATGATGGGCCAATAGGTCCTGGAGTACGGTTTCTGCGCTTCAGGGAATCCCACGAGCACCTTCGCATCGCGCTTCCTGTACCTGCTGAAGTAGTTCTCCTGGTATCTCATGACCGTCGGTCGTTCGTAGCTCTCTGGGCCGCAGTAGAAGAAAGCCCCTCTTCTGCTCGCGGGCTCGGAGGCTTCGAGGAATTGTTTGTGTTTCGAGAGGACCTTGAGCGCTTCGAGCAGTGCGGGGTGGGCCCGAGCGCGCATCTCCACCAGCTCCCACATGGAGCCCTCGTGGATCGCGTTCTTGACATTCTCGATCTCGGTCAGGCAGGCGAACAGATTGTGCTCTGCCAGTCTCTTCGTCCGCTCCTCCGGCGGCATCTTCTTCAGCTCTTCGACCGAGGTTCTGCTGCACGAAGGACAGTGGCAGGCGAGGTCGTGAAGGTCGGCGAGGAAGCGTGTCCCGGTGGGATACATCATCCGATCCTCCCTGGCGTACTTCGCATACGAGGCCGAATCGAACATGTCGCATCCCAGCAGCACTGCCAGCGGGAAGATCATCGGATGCCCGGCCCCGAACAGATGGACCGGCCTCGAGGGGTTGAGGCCCTTCTTCGAGGCTATGATCACCTCGACCAAGTCCTTGAATCGGTAGTTCTCGAGGAGTGGTACCACTCCACCGATCGGATGGACCGCGAAGTCGAGTTTGGAGATCTCCTTGGCGCATCTCTCCCTCAGATCAGGATAGATGCCGCCCTGGACTGTTCCAGCAAGCAGCATCTTTCCTCGGTCGTCCACGGATTCCCTGGCCCTCTTCAGGGTCTCCTCCACCGCTGCCTCCGTTTCCTCGCGCGTGAAACGGGGCTCGGAGAAGACATCGAGTATCGTACCGACGTCGGCCCCGACCGAAGCTTGGAACCTGACTATCTCCCTCGGGTCGACGCGCACATCACCGTACACATAGTTCTGGAACGTGCCGCTGTCCGTCATTATGGGTCCATCGAAGCCGAGGAGGTCGTGGACCCCTGATTTCTCCGCACGTTCCCTGAGCGCGCCCGTACTCCTGATGATGTACGAGTTGGTGATGATCATCTGGACGCCCATCTTCTCGCGCATTTCTGATGGGGCGATGGTCCTGAAGTTGGGGTTGACCACGGGCAGCAGGACCGGTGTCGTCACCTTCCCGTGCGGAGTCGTGAGCTCGCATATCCTCGCGAGTCCGTCACGCTCCTTCAGCTCGAACATCGTGGCCGTGTAGCGAGTGGGCTATAATTAGGTTTTACAGGATTCGGCGCGCCATGTTCGCCAATCCGTGCCAGCAAATCCTTAAATACGGTCCATCTTCTGCTCTCGAATCGAACGATATGAGCAACCTGCTCCAGGTAATCGCGGGCATAGCATTCGTGTTCTTCCTGCCCGGATACACGATGGTGAACATGATGTTCCCGAGGAAGGGCGAACTCGACCCCGAATACGACCAGGTCTACAGGGCCGCGCTCGGGATGGGCTTGAGCATCGTGATTTCCATTCTCGTCGGGTTCGGCCTGAATGCGGCGAGCACCGAGGGGCATGGGTTGGTCACATCCGGTCCGCTCTGGACCGTGCTCCTCTCCTTGACCGGTGTGTTCGGTTTCATCGGCTGGTTCCGCGGAGCGTATCCCGGCGCTGGCTCGCTCCATCCTTCCCTCTATCGCGCGCCGGCAATCCCCGGGATGCCAAGGTCGAAGGGCAATGATTTCATCAAGCGCAAGAGGACGGAGCGCCTGATCTTGAATAGGGAGGTCCTGATGGCCGATCTGAAAACGTACTCTGAGGGTTCATCCACATCCAATCCGCAGCGGAAGCAGTACTATCGGAAGAGGATGGAGTATGCCAAACAGGCGATAGACCGGATAAACGACGAGCTGCGCGAGTTGAGTGGAGGCCACTGAATGCCGAAGAAAGGTGAGATGCAATACAAGCTCGTCGTCGTAGTGCGAGATGACATCAAGATGTCTGTGGGGAAGCTCGCGGCCCAGGTCGCCCACGCCGCCGTCACCTGCGCCCTCGAGGCCAAGTCGCGCAAGCCCAAATGGTTCTCGGAATGGCTCAAGGAGGGCCAGCGGAAGGTGGTGCTGAGGGCTGAGGACATGGACCAGCTCCGAGCCTTGAAGGACCAGGCCATGAGGGCCGGGCTTCCTCAAGCGCTGATAACCGATGCTGGATTGACTGAGCTGGCCCCGAACACTACCACGTGCCTCGGGATCGGGCCGGCCCCTGAGAATCTCCTGGACCCGATCACGGGTTCTCTGCAGTTGGCGTGAGCTGTAAATGAAGCAACAGATCAGAGTGCTGGGCATCGACGACTCTCCTTTCAAGTTCGGGACTGGGAACGCCCTGGTCGTGGGAGTGCTCGTGAGAGTCCCCAGTTATCTCGAGAGCGTGATGAAGACCGAGGTCGTCGTGGACGGAACAGACTCGACCGAGAAGATCATCGGGATGGTCTCGAAGTCGCATTACAGGGAGCAGATCAAGGCAATCCTGATCGACGGGATCGCGCTCGCGGGGTTCAACCTGATAGACATCGAGCATGCCCACGCCGAGCTCGAAATCCCGGTCCTCACGCTCACCCGTGACAGACCCGACCTCGAGAAGATGAAGAGTGCGCTGATGAAGCACTTCGACGACTGGAAGCAGAGATACGCTCTGATCGTGAGGCACGAATTGAGGGAGATCGCGACCGAGCACAAGCCCCTCTACGCTTCTGGACTGGGTCTTGAGTGGTCTGAGTTCGAGGAGATAGTCAGGCTCTCGACCGTGCGCGGCGTCGTTCCCGAACCTCTGCGGATGGCCCATCTGATCGCCAGCGCAATGACTCGCGGAGAGTCCTACGGCCGCCCCTGATCCCGGGGGCCGAGGAGAGAACACAGATATAGGATGTAGATTCTTTGCAATCGTATCGGTGGCCGAAGGATGATAAAGAATCTCTTCACCAAGCGTGACCACAGGCTCGTTCCGGGGATCACCAAGGAACAGGCCATGCAGGCAGCGAGCTGGTTTTGGCGTTCGCGGCAGTTCGGTGTGGCGTTCACATCTCCTTTCTCGATGAGCGGTGGGCAGTTCTACTCGAAGCTCGGCCTGAGGCAATCGATATATGTCTACGCTGTCGACGAAGGTTCCAGCGTCGGGGTCGACATCAGTCTCTCGGCAGAGCTAACGGACCAGGGCGCGGTCGTGGGAATAGTGGGCGCCGTCTTGCTCTTTCCTGTCGCCGTGGTCGTCGGTGCAGTCTCCTATCTCGAGTATGAGAATGAGGCGGCCAGGCTTCTGAACGATTTCTGGGGGTATCTGAACACGTTCCCGAAGAATCCGCAACCGCCTGCTCCGGCCCCGCTTCCTGCATGGGCTCAGGGGCAGACCGCGCAGCCGGTTGCAGGCGCCGCTCCAGCCGCAGCGTCACCCGCCGTCCCGACTGAGCCGCAGAGGAGGACGTGCCCGACATGCGGGATCTTCTTGGACCACGATAGCAAGTTCTGCAAGAGCTGCGGGACCAAGCTCTGATGACGAATATCTGGCTTGCTGGCACCATACTTCGTACAAGCGTAGGTTTTAATAGGACGACTCGTTTGTAGGGCTTACCGCACTGTCAAAGGTGACTATTTGCCGAAGGGTCTATACACTGCCAGGAAGCTAAAGCTCGACAGACAGAAGCATCGTTGGAGCGACAGGTATTACAAGCGCAGAACGCTCCATCTGAAGGAGAAATCGGACCCGCTCGAAGGATCCGCTCAGGCAAAGGGCGTGGTTCTTGAGAAGGTCGGCATCGAGGCGAAGCAGCCGAATTCCGCCATCAGGAAGTGCGTCAAGATCCAGCTGATCAAGAACGGGAGGCAGATAACTGCCTTCGCCGTTGGAGACGGTGCGATCAACTTCATAGACGAGCACGACGAGGTCCTCGTCGAGGGCATCGGCGGCAGGATGGGCCGGTCGTACGGCGACATCCCCGGCGTGCGATTCAAGGTGATCAAGGTGAACAACGTATCCCTGAACGAACTCGTGAAGGGCAGAAAAGAGAAGCCTGTGAGGTGAGCGAATGGAGGGCAATCCAGATCAAACAAAGACCCCGGAGCCAACTGCGGCCCCAGTGGCAGCTGCTGTACCGCCTAAACCAGCCGAGGTTGCGATCGCGGGGTCCCCTCCAGAGCTCAGACTCCCGGAAGCGGCACCTTCCAAAGGTGGAAGCGTGCTCCTGTTCGGCCGGTTCGACGTCACGGGAGTCATCATCAAGGATGTCGGCATGGCAAGGTATATCGACATCAATCCGGTCGCGGTGCCACACACTGGTGGAAAGCACTCTAGCAAGCCGTTCGCGAAAGCCAAGATGAGCGTCGTCGAGAGGCTCATCAACGGCATGATGCGCACCGAGAACTTCACGGGGAAGAAGCTCAAGGCCTACAGGGCGGTCGAGAACGCCTTCGGGATCATCGAGAAGAAGGCCCAGAGGAACCCGCTCCAGGTGCTCGTGGACGCGCTCCAGCATGTCGCTCCGAGGGAGGAGGTCACGAGACTCCAGTACGGCGGGATATCCGTGCCGAAGGCCGTGGACGTGGCTCCCGCCCGCAGGGTCGATCTCGCACTCAGGTACATCTGCAACGGAGCCCTCGAGGGCTCGCACAAGAGCAAGAAGGCGATCGAGGAGAGCCTCGCGGACGAGATCATGGCAGCCGCCAACAACGACGTCAACTGCTACTCGGTGGCCAAGAAGGAAGAGATCGAGAGAGTGTCCTCTTCGGCGCGCTGATCGGCGCAAACCGTTTCAACATCTACATTTCAGGTTTGTGAGACACTGCTGACCCCATCATGGTGATCGTATGGGAAGAAAGGAAGAGAACATCAAGAGGGCCCAGGCTCTCATGAGACAACCGAAGTTCATCAGGAACATCGGTACAGCTGCACATATCGACCACGGAAAGACCACGCTATCAGACAACCTCATCGCGGGCGCAGGCATGATGTCCGAGGAGCTCGCGGGCAAGCAGCTCTTGCTGGATTTCGACGAGCAGGAGCAGGCGAGAGGCATCACGATCAACGCTGCGAGCGCATCGATGGTCTACACGCTCAGGGATCAGGAGTACCTGATCAACCTCATCGATACCCCTGGCCACGTGGACTTCGGCGGCGACGTCACGAGGGCCATGAGGGCGATAGACGGTGTGATCATCCTCTGCTGCGCGGTGGAAGGAGTGATGCCTCAGACGGAGACAGTCATCAGGCAGGCGGTCAAGGAACGCGTCCACCCGATACTCTTCGTGAACAAGGTCGACAGGCTCATCAACGAGCTTCAAGTGACGCCCGAGCAGATGCAGCAGCGACTCTCCAACATCGTGAACGAGGTGAACGAGAAGATACGCAAGCTTCTTCCAGATGAACTCAAGGAGAAGTGGGCGCTGAAGGTCGATACTGGAAACGTGGTCTTCGGTTCCGCGTTCAACAACTGGGCCATCACTGTTCCGTACATGAAGAAGACCGGCATCAAGTTCAAGGACATCTACGAGTACTGCAAGAACCAGGACCAGAAGGCGCTTGCGAAGCGGGCGCCATTGCACGAGGTCCTCCTCGATATGATCATCACGCATCTGCCCGACCCGCTCGAGGCCCAGAAGCTCAGGATACCAGTCATATGGCACGGCGACCTGGAGTCCAAGTTCGGCAAGGCTATGATGACCTGCGATCCCGAGGGACCCGTGGCGTACATGGTCACCAAGATAATCGTCGACCCGCACGCGGGCGAGGTCGCAGTGGGGAGACTGTACAGTGGCAAGATCTCCAAGGGCAAGGAACTGTGGATCAGCGGCATGCCGAACCCGAACAGGGCCCAGCTGGTGTCCTTGACGGTCGGGGCTGACAGGATCCCAGTCGAGGAGATAGACGCAGGCAACGTCGTCGCCGTCTCAGGGCTCAAGGACGCCATCGCAGGCTCCACTGTCTCCAGCGATCCACTGATGGCCGCGTTCGAGAAGATAGTCCACTACTCGGACCCAGTCGTCACGGTCGCAATCGAGGCGAAGCACACCAAGGACCTGCCGAAACTTGTCGAGGTGCTGAGGACCGTCGCGAAGGCAGATCCATCGATCGTCGTCGAGATCAACCAGGAGACAGGCGAGCACCTGATGTCAGGAATGGGCGAGCTGCACCTGGAGATCACCAACTACAGGATCGTCAACGAGCACAAGGTCGAGATCAAGACATCACAGCCGATCGTGGTGTTCAGGGAATGCGTCTCTGGACGCGGAGGGCCCTTCGAGGGCAAGTCCCCGAACAAGCACAACAGGTTCTACATCGAGGTTGAGGCCCTCCCGCCCGCGATCGTCCAAGCCATAAGGTCCGGAGAGATCGAGACCGAGGGCAGGATCAAGGACTCGAAGGCCATGGCCAGGAAGATGCAGGACCTGGGCATGACCAAGGAGGAGGGCAAGGGAGTGGCCGGTTTCGTAGGCACCAACATGCTGATAGACATGACCAAGGGCATACAGTACCTCCACGAAACGATGGAGCTCGTGAAGGAAGCCTTCGAAGAAGCGATGAACAGGGGCCCGCTCTCGAACGAGAAGTGCATGGCGATGAAGGTGATGCTCGTGGATGCAAAGCTCCACGAGGACAGCATACACAGAGGGCCGGCTCAGGTCATACCCGCGGCCAGGAGCGCGATCTATGGCGCGATGTGCCAAGCTGGCAGGATACTCTATGAGCCGATCCAGAAGGTGTTCATCAACGTCCCTGAGGACATGATGGGGAACGCCATCCGTGAGATCCAACAGAGGAGGGGCTTGATCGAGGACATGAAGCAGGAAGGCGACATCACGGTCGTCGAGGGCAAGTGCCCCGTCGCGGAGATGTTCGGCTTCGCAGCCTCGATAAGGAGCGCGACGAGCGGCCGTGCCCTGTGGTCCACGGAGAACACGGGATTCGAGCCGATGCCTCGCGGCGAGGTGCAGGAGAAGATAGTGTCTCAGATAAGGCAGAGGAAAGGCCTCAAGCCAGAGCCGTACGACGCGTCCTACTACGCCGCCTGAGGCAGCCGAGCCACATCCCTCGAGCACGCAAAAAGACTAATATACCAAGAGCATAATGCTCAAAGGCAATGCATTGGAGATGCTAAAATGGCTGAGAAACCACATCTGAACTTGGTGTTCATCGGACACGTCGACCACGGCAAGTCGACCTCTGTCGGCCGACTGCTACTCGATACCGGGCACATCGAGCCCCACGTCATCGAGAAGTACAAGAAGGAGGCCGACCAGAAGGGCAAGGCGACTTTCGAGTTCGCATGGGTCATGGATGCACTCAAGGAGGAGAGGGAGCGAGGTCTCACTATCGACGTGGCCCACAAGAGGTTCAACACGCAGAAGTTCTACTTCACGATCATTGACGCCCCTGGCCACAGAGACTTCGTTAAGAACATGATCACTGGAACAAGCCAGGCGGACGCGGCCGTCATCGTCGTGTCGGCGATCGAGGGACCACAGGCCCAGACGAAGGAGCACATCTTCCTCGCGAGGACCTTGGGCGTGAACCAGATCCTCATCGACGTCAACAAGATGGACGCCGTCAACTGGGACCAGAAGAAGTACGAGGAGACGAAGAAGGCAGTGAGTGAACTCCTGAAGACCGTCGGATACAAGCCCGACGACATACCGTTCATCCCGGCTTCCGGATACAAGGGCGACAACGTCGCGAAGCCGTCCGAGAACATGCCGTGGTACAAGGGTCCGACGCTGCTCCAGGCGCTCGACTCCCTGAAGGAGCCCCCGAAGATGACCGACAAGCCCCTGAGGCTACCGGTCCAGGACGTCTACACGATCACCGGAGTAGGCACTGTCCCGGTGGGCAGGGTCGAGACCGGCGTGCTGAAGCCTGAGATGAAGATCATCTTCATGCCCGCGAACAAGGTGGGCGAAGTGAAGTCGATCGAGATGCACCACGAGGTCTTGCCCCAGGCAGTCCCGGGCGACAACGTCGGCTTCAACGTCAGGGGCATCGCCAAGACGGACGTCAAGAGGGGCGATGTGGCCGGACCGGTGGACAACCCGCCGAGCGTCGCGAAGTCGTTCACGGCACAGATCATGGTCCTGAACCACCCAAGCGTCATCACCGTCGGATACACCCCGGTGTTCCACGCGCACACCGCGCAGGTCGCGTGCACCTTCACCGAGCTGTTGAAGAAGCTGGACCCGAGGACCGGCACCGTCAAGGAGGAGAACCCGCAGTTCCTCAAGACGGGCGATGCGGCCATCGTGAAGATCATGCCGACCAAGCCCATGGTCATAGAGAAGGCGAAGGACTTCCCGCAGCTGGGAAGGTTCGCCATCAGGGACATGGGCCAGACCGTAGCGGCCGGGATGGTCATCGATGTCGAGAAAAAGGAGATGTAAACCCCTTCCTTCAAATCCTTTATGTTCTTCTGAATGAGGTTTGGTCGATGGCACAACGGGCTAGGATTTCACTGAGCGGGACTGACCCCAAGAAGGTGGACGGTGTCTGCAAGCAGATCAAGATGATCAGTGAGAAGACTGGCGTTGCGATATCCGGCCCCATCCCCCTGCCCACCAAGAGGCTGATGGTCCCCTGCAGGAAAGGTCCTGACGGGGGCGGCTCGAGCACCGTCGACCGATGGGAGATGCGCGTCCACAAGAGGCTGATAGACCTCGACGCCGACGAGCGCGCCCTCAGGCAGCTGATGAGGATACAAGTGCCGGACGGCGTGAACATCGAGATCGTGCTCAGATCCTAGCGAGGACCGAGCTCGCTGGTCTCGACTTTTGGAATATCGTCAATTAAGTTGCGTTGCGATTTTGCATTTGGATAATTTGTTCGAGTTTGGGTATGTCCCAAAATCCTTCTCATCTGTAAGATTCGGTCCCTTGTTTTCTCGCGGTTGTTGAGGGAGATGCATTAAGTATTGGCGCGCAGTAACGGCGTTAATCAATCGGGAGGTTGATTCTCGTGCAGAAGGAAAACAAGACGCCAGGTTTCGAAACCCTTGCGCTTCATGGCGGCCAGTCACCGGACTCCGCCACGAACGCCAGGGCGGTGCCGATATACCAGACGACGTCGTACGTTTTCAACGACGCTGAGCACGCTGCGAATCTGTTCGCGCTCAGGGAATTTGGAAACATCTACACGAGGATGATGAACCCGACAACCGATGTGTTCGAGAAGAGGATCGCGGCCCTCGAGGGCGGCGTTGGAGCATTGGGTGTCGCATCTGGCCAGGCCGCTATAACGCTCGCCTTGCTCAATCTGGTTCATCCGGGTGAGGAGATCGTCTCTTCTCTGAGCCTCTACGGTGGTACATACAACCTCTTCACCTCCACATTCCCCAAGATGGGGATCAAGGTGAAGTATGTGGATTCCACGGACCCAGCCAATTTCGCGAAGGCTATCGGGCCCAAGACGCGGGCACTGTATGCCGAGAGCATTGGCAACCCGCGCCTCGACACGCTCGATTTTGCCGAGGTCTCGAGGATCGCGCACGACAACGGGATCCCTCTAGTCATAGACAACACTCTGCCGACGCCATTTCTCCTGAAGGCTTTGGATCACGGGACCGACGTGGTGGTGCACTCGGCGACCAAGTTCATCGGAGGGCACGGGACCAGCATCGGCGGCGCGATCGTGGATTCCGGGAAGTTCGACTGGACGCGCGGCAAGTTCCCCGACATGACGGAACCCGACCCGAGCTACCACGGCATCGTGTACACCAAAGCTTTCGGGCCACTGGCGTACATCATCAAGGCCAGGGTCCAGCTCCTGAGGGACCTCGGACCGGCCCTCAGCCCGTTCAACTCGTTCCTGTTCCTGCAGGGATTGGAGACGCTCCCCCTCAGGATGGAGAGGCACAGCCAGAACGCTCAGAAGGTCGCGGCGTTCCTCGAGGGCCACGAACTAGTCAAGTGGGTCAACTACCCAGGGCTGACATCCCATCCGCAGCACGACCTCGCGAAGAAGTACCATCACAGAGGACTCTACGGAGGCATACTGGGGTTCGGCATAAAGGGTGGCAGGGACGCTGGAAAGGCCTTCATAGAGAACCTGAAGCTGCTCTCCCATCTGGCGAACGTCGGCGATGCGAAATCGCTGGCGATCCATCCAGCGACCACGACGCACTCGCAGCTCACGCCGGAGGAGCAGTTGTCCACCGGGGTGACGGACGATTTCGTCAGACTCTCGGTCGGCCTGGAATCACTGGATGACATCATCGACGACATCGACCAGGCCCTCTCGAAGGCTTCGAAGAGGTGAGCGACCTACCGCATCTTGATCATGCTGGAGGTGGTCTTTCTTGAGGGGCGCATCAGTTGGGATTGTGAAGCCCAGAACGTACACGTTCGCGGATGGCTCCGATCATTTCGTGCTCGATTCGGGACTGAAGCTCGGTCCGATCACTCTCACATACGAGACCTATGGCGAGCTGAACGACGATCGGTCGAACGCCATCATCATCTTCCATGCCCTGTCCGGGGACGCTCACGTAGCAGGCTATAATTCGAAGAAGGATGAGAAGCCCGGGTGGTGGGAGTCAGCCGTCGGTCCTGGCAAGATGTTCGATACGGAGCGGTACTTCGTCATCTGCTCGAACGTGATCGGCGGGTGCAGGGGCTCGACAGGTCCGGGCTCCATCGATTCCAGCACGGGGAAGCCCTACGCCCTCCGTTTTCCGATGGTGACTATAAGGGACATGGTGAGGGCGCAAGCGGCCCTCCTCGATCATCTGGGGATTGACAAAGTGCTCGCCGCAGTCGGCGGGTCCATGGGCGGGTTCCAGGTGCTCCAGTTTGCAGCATCCTATCCCGGCAGATGCAGGCTTGCGATACCTATTGCAACAGCGGGTCGGCAATCGGCCCAGAACATCGCGTTCAATGAGATCGGGCGACAGGCGATCCTGGCGGACCCTCACTGGAACAAGGGCGACTACTACGACCAGGCATTCCCTGTGGATGGCCTTTCCATCGCTAGGATGGTGGGGCATGTCACGTATCTCAGTGACGAGACGTTGAGGACCAAGTTCGGACGCCGGGCCAAGAACGGTTCATGCGTGAACGGGGCCCAGTCGTTCCTCGAGCCGTACTTCGAGGTGGAGAGCTACCTGAGATACAAGGGAACTGCCTTCACGAAGCGCTTCGATGCGAACTCGTACCTGTATCTGACCCGCGTGATGGATTACTTCGACCCCTTCGCGGACGAGAAGGTCGCCATCTCCCGCCTCCGCGAGGTGGATACGCGCTTCCTCGTCGTCTCGTTCGACACCGAC